>NZ_JAUBVE010000093.1:0-22913 GCF_036705715.1 Microcoleus sp. AT3-D2
GACATCTCAACTCCTACTTAGATTTACGTCCTCATTATACACAATTTATGATTTACAAATCATTTGCGATCGCTATAAATATAATCCGATAGAACATCGACTTTTTCCTCATATTACCAGGGCTGGTCAAGGAGTAATTTTTACAAGTTTAGAATTAGTGAAAGTTCTCGTAGAAAAAACTCACACTAAAACGGGACTATCTGTAGCTGTAAATATCCTTAATAAAGTTTATCAAACTGGTCGAAAGGTGGCTGATAATTTCAAAAATACTATGCAAATTGTTTTTGACGAATATTTGCCCAAATGGAATTATCGAGCCGTACCCCAACCTGAGTAATTCATTAAGTTATTTATTTTTCATTCCTTATCTCAACGGTCAACTTTCAATTTGATGTATTTGCCAAACAGAGATGCACCCTTGAGAGTCTGGTTTTTTACGAGATTTTTTTGACCAGCTCTTTTTCGGATTTTTGGGCAATTTTTTTACGGGCTTTATTTGAGGACGTGATGGAGTTTGTTGTACACTTAAACTAGAAGATAAACGAGTCTCAATTTCGACAATAGAAATCACATAAATTTCCAATCCCTCTTCCGATTTTCCCGCTACACATTATAAAAATAAGCTTTACCGTCAGTTTTTTTGCCGCTTTTTCTTAAGAAAGAACAATCAATAACAGCAATGACGGTGTGTTCAGGATTTAAGGCTTTTTCGAGGAAATATTGATTGAATTGTGGAAAGTTAAAGCTTTTGAGAAAGTGACGATGGTAGGTTTTTTCGCTCAAACAACTATAACGACTGAGATTGGTGAAGTTGACCTGGCCATAAACAAGCAACATAGTTGAGAATAAAGTGATTAAAAACTTCTTTTGGGGTTGACTAATCCCTGGCATTTGTTGTAAGATTGATTCAATAATCTTCATCAGGCAATCTGTTAAGCTTGTGTGTTTTTATAGCTTATTTTTATAGCTTAACCTAAAACAGCGCCTTTTTTTCTGTTCATTTTGGGTTCAGATTGCACTCACTTTTTTCGCTTCTGTGATTTATTGCGTAAGCGTTGCTTGCCGTAGGCGTCGCATCCCTCTTTAAAAACTGTCCGGAGTATTGTTACTAAAGAACTTACAATTATTATGATTACCCACCGTATGGCTCATGCCTTGGGTGCAGATAAGATGTTTGTGCTGGAAAATGGCAGTATTGTGGTATCAGGTTAGCCATACAGATTTGATTCAACAAGAAGCAATCCATAGCACACTTTGGCAACAAGTTAATGGGGGAAATACCGATGCTATGGGAATTTCTACTATGTAGGGCGGTGCAGTCAAAGCAAAAGATCGTAAGCTGCTACGCAGCTTAACAGTCAAGCAGGGTTATTAGGGAAGGGTTGAGGGGCTACCGTCAACCCTTACCCGCTAAAAACATTAGTGTTATTTTCGATCGTCGATACAGGGCGAATAATTTTTGACGATCGACAAACAGTTCCGTCCATCAGCCGTTCTCTCGTAACTCATACTGTCTGCGATGTCTTTGATCAATTTTAGACCCCGCCCGCCCGGAGAGTGAATATCGACTTTTTCCGCAATATCTTTGATTTTTTTCTCTAAATCAAACGGATCGCCCGAGTCCCAAATTTTAATCTCTAAAGATTCAGCGAACACGGCCACCTGAATGTCAACAGGCAAATCCGCTGGTTTGCCCTTGTGGGCGTGACGCACCGCATTCGTAAAGCCCTCAGCCAAAGCTAACTGACACCGTATCCACACACTTGTAGGAATTCGCGAGTCGTACAATTGTGCAAACCACGACAAAACCCAGCTTAATCCATTCAGACCTGTATTGACTTGAAGATCCGCTTTTTTTAGCATCGGCAACTTTTCGGAACCCTTTAATTCAATCACGCTCACCACAGAAGTTCTTCATCGGCCCGTGGGCAAAATACAACGAGACAAAATACAACCAGATAAAATACAACGAGACAAAGTATAACGGCGGCTAAATTGAATGGTAGTTTGAGGATGCTAGCTTTGGTGGGGCGTGGATAAATGTCTAATCCACTAATCGGTTTGTAACTATACCATAAATAGCATTTCTATGTCAACCAGCGCCTGTGGCAAATAAAAGTCTATAAAAATTTATATTCTGAGTATAAACTGAGTGAAGTTCGATCGCGCCAAATTTCCATCAAATTTTAACGTAAATTGAACTCAACGACCCGCCCTCAAAAGCAATTACCTCGAAAGCGATGTCAATCAACTATACTCAATCTCAGACAAGGGCGCTGACAGGATATATTTTAAATGACCCCCAGACCTTGAAAAACTTGTAGTACCTAAGTGCCCATGTTTCAAATTCTGGTTATTGACGATGATACGGCTGTTCAAGAACTGCTGAGAAGAACCCTGAAAAAACAGGGTTACGAAGTAACAGTAGCAAGCAATGGCGAAGACGGTGTAGCCCAGGCGCAAAAATTGCGTCCGGCCCTGATAATTTGCGATTGGATCATGCCGCGCTTGACCGGCATCGATGTCTGCCGTCGAGTTAAGGCAGATCCGGATCTGTCAACTACACAATTCTTTTTGTTGACTTCTTTGGGTTCGATCGCCGATCGAGTCAAAGGCCTCGACGCCGGTGCCGACGATTTTATCTCGAAGCCGATCGAACTCAACGAGTTACAGGCAAGAGTACGCGCGGGATTGA
Organism: Microcoleus sp. AT3-D2; assembly: GCF_036705715.1. Classification (NCBI taxonomy): domain Bacteria; kingdom Bacillati; phylum Cyanobacteriota; class Cyanophyceae; order Oscillatoriales; family Microcoleaceae; genus Microcoleus; species Microcoleus sp. AT3-D2. Next base: position 2,696 of record NZ_JAUBVE010000093.1, read on the forward strand.
GGCTGCACCAACTCAGCCGAGATTTGAAAATAGCCAAGCAAAATCTGGAAGCAGAGTTAGCCGAGGCCGCCGAGTACGTGCAATCGCTGCTGCCAGATCCGATGACGGAACCTTTCAGCATCGAAGCAAAATTCATTCCCTCCCGGCAGTTGGGGGGAGATTGCTTCGACTACAACTGGCTAGATGCCGATTATTTGGCGATTTACTTGCTAGACGTAGCCGGTCACGGTTTGCGGGCGGCGCTGCCTTCGGTGGCCGTGCTGAATTTGCTGCGATCGCGCACGCTCCCCAACATAGACTATTACAAACCCAGCGACGTTTTGCGCGCCCTGAACACCACCTTCCAGATGAGCTACCAAAACGATAAGTATTTCACCATCTGGTATGGGGTTTACAACCGCATTTCTCGCCAGCTAGTTTATGCTAGCGCCGGTCATCCACCAGCCGTGTTGATTTCTCAGTCCCCTGCGAGCACCGTTAAAATCCAGCGATTAAAAACCCCCGGAATGCCGGTGGGGATGTTCCCCGACGCCCCCTATGTCGATAATTGCTGCGATGTCGAGGATTTGAGCACTCTCTACATCTTTAGCGACGGGGTATACGAGATCCACCAACCTGACGGCAATATCTGGGGGCTTGACCCTTTTATCGACCTGTTAGCAGCTTACAACGGTGCAAGTGCCGACCAGTTAGAGCTGGTTTTGAACTACATTCAAAAGTTGAACGCTAAAGCAGTTTTTGATGATGATTGGTCTTTACTCAAGGTAAACTTTGGCTAGCTGACTTCTTGCATTGCATCTGCGACCAAATAGCAAGAAGGCAGCAGCTCAAGGATTTAGTTAGTTGAGAGAATTTTGCTATTAAAAGCATCGCGGGTCGGAAATATCTCGAAAACTCGATCCATGCTGGTGAGTTCAAATAAGATGCGGATTTGCTCGTTGATAGAACAAACAACTAATTGACTCCCAGCGGCCCGGACTGTTTTAAGCGCCAAGACTAAAGCGCCTAAACCAGAACTATCCATAAATGTCACATCAGTGAAGTCTATCAATACCACATCGGCTCCCGCTTCCACTAGGTCGCTAATCTCTTGGCGGAATTGACTTGCCTTGGTGCCGTCTAAAATGCCAGAGGGCTGAATAATTTTAACTACAGGACTCATATTTTGCGGTGGGAATGTCAGAATTTCTAGCCAGACTAGGCTAGTATAGCTGCGAGATGGACTCTGATCCAAATAAGAGAGGGGGAAAGCACCAGAGCCTGAGAGCGGGAGAATAGTTTTGAGTGCAAAAGATGGTGCTCGTCGCGGATCGTAACGCTGCTCAGAGTCGCAGCCCTTCGCCGGGAGTGAATTTTAAGATAGGGACAATCTTTGTCCTGCCGAAGGCCTTCTGGTATTAATCAAACTCGGCTAACTTTGGCGCGGTAGAGCAGTTTTTCGCCTTGTCTGTAGCCTGTGTAGCGGACTTTGACGGGATCTCCGGGCTCGGCTGTTCCTTCCATGAGCTGGTGCTGTTGAGGGTTGTAGGGAATCTCGGCTCCGACTGGGGCGATCGACTCCACTCCCCAATGCTCTAATAACTGCTCGACGGGCCGCAGCAGGGGCAGTAGTTTCTGAGCCCGCAAGTTGTGATTTTCCTGAGCTTTGCTTGCTGCAGTCGGCCACTGCAACATCCAAGATTCTAAAATTTGCACACTAGATAGCTGGAATTCCTGCATCAAAGATTCTCGCTGCTGTTTGATCGAAGCTTGCAGGCGCTGATATTCTTGTTCTAGGGCTGTCGGTGGTGCCTGTTCTAACTCTACATAGTTTGGCGTCAAGGTTGCCAGCAGTTCGGTTAAGGAAATTTGCAAAGCTTGACTAATTTTGAGCAGGATGTCGGCTCGGGTTTGCAAAGCTAAGCCGCGACGCAGGCGACTTAGCTGGATGTCGGAAACTCCTGCTTTTTTGCTGAGTTCTCGATCGCTCGAAAGCCCCGCCTGTTCCATCAGGCGTTGCAGTTGAGGAGCATAATCTGGAATATTGGCAGTCACGAAAAACTCATCCAAATTAATAAATGGACATATTCTCGATCGTAAACTGTCACGAGCCTTAAGGAAATACATCTGTGGGGCGGGCTCGGACGCCCACCCCACAACTTTTTTTGTGGCTATTTGACGGCAACTTTTTCGGCGGCGACTGTTGCAGTTGTCGCAGAACCTTGCAAATGCGCTTCTAGGAACCACAAACGCTTGTCAATTGTCCGCGAAATTTCGGTGTAGAGATCCGCTGTATCGGCATCGCCGAGTTCGTCTGCTTTGCCGATGGCGACTCGCAAGTGTTGGGCGTAGGGTGCGTAGCGATCGGCCAAAGCCGTCACATATTCTTTCCCGTCTAAAATGTCGAAAGGAAATTCTGGCAAAATCGAATCTGCGGCGGCTGTGCGGGCTGTTCCTACAGCCAAACCGCCCAAAGCTGTGACCCGTTCGGCAACCAAATCGATGTATTCTTCGAGTTCTGTTGCCATTTCGTCAAATAGCAAGTGCAACTGGTAGAAGTCCATGCCTTTGACGTTCCAGTGAGCTTGCTTGACTTGAGTTTTTAAGTCCAGAGTCGTTGCCAGCGTGGCGTTGAGCAGCCCGACTACTTGAGAGCGGGTGGCCGCTGACATATCGATGCGGGTAGCGTAAAGATGTTGTTTGTGGTTGTTGGTAGTCATAGGTTTTTAGCTTGTTATTAGTGATTGTCGATCGAACTTCTTAGAAAGGTTTGGGCGATTGAATGTTTGCCTGTCGTGAATTTCTATTGAGAGGCTCAGGCTAAGTGCATCTGCAACACCGCACGGGTAGCTCGGCGTACTTTACAGCGGATAGTTTCTAAACCGAGACGCTGGCAAGCTTCGTAGCGGTGGCAGCCGGAAAATCCGTAATAGTTTCCATCTACTTCTAGCACATCGATGGGTTCGTTTAAACCTACCTCGCGGATGGATTCCATGAGGGCGGCTACTTTGGTTTGGTCGTTGACTCGCGGCAGGGGGCGGCGAATCTGGTTGAGGGGAATTTCTTCTATCCTCATGGCGGGTCTCTTTTTTGCTTGTACTTAAATCATACTCGTAATGACTTCGACTTGGCAACAAAAATTAGGACTTACGCAAAAACCTGGTTTCTGCGGGGAATATAGGGGTTAGAAAATCCCAACTACTGCTATCTGGCCCGGAAATCCCATACAAATAGCTATGAATTGGCAACACTCAGCACAGACAGGCTTTTTCATGCCTTTCGATAGATCGATCGACCTCAACCTTCTAGGTACAGTAGGAGAAAAGATAAATTGTGGCTTGAAATTATGGCATCCTCCCAACCCCTCAAAGGAATTGAATTGATCGACTGCGCCAAAGCTAACGCCCAACAAGGAATCGCCACCGCCGCGAAGCTTTGTGGCTACGGAGGCGACCTCAGCACCTTCGAGCGGGAACTAAAAAAGGCTTGCCAAGACATCGGCGTCGAAGTCAAGGAGTTAAACGACTTGATTACGAATCAGCAGATGATGAAACAAGGGATGGGCATTGAAATCGCTCCAGATACTCCCTCAGAACTCTAGCCTCAATCTCCACCGCACCAGTTTTAGAGCTAAGATTGCCCTGACAACAGTATTTTGAGTCTGCTAGCTGAGGCAGGCTAGAATGTTTTGCATGGGAGGTTCCGACTTTTGGCAGGAGTCGTGTTTTCTCCCGCGAAGAGGGTGCTTTCTGGAGGGTGCACAGATTGTTAGGAGGACTGTCGTGTCAGATCAGCAAGACCGAATTATGCGTTTGTTTATAGAGGAGGCTAAGGAGCACCTCGATACTCTAGAAAATGGTTTAGTGGATTTAAAGTCCACGATGAAAGACCCCGAAAGCGTCCAAGAGATGTTTCGAGCCGCCCATTCCGTGAAAGGAGGGGCGGCTATGCTTGGCTTAGATAGTATTAAAACAACCTCTCACCGCTTGGAAGATTGTTTTAAGGTTCTCAAGGACGGGCCCGTCAAGCAGGTTGACCAAACGGCAGAATCCCTATTTTTAAAGGGAGTTGATACGCTTAAGGACTTGCTGGGGCGACTGGAGGGGCCTTTCGGCTTGAGGAATGAGGAGGGAGAAAAACTTGTGCAGCAGGTGATGCCTGTTTTTGCTCAACTGGAAACTCACCTCAATAAATTGGCGTCGGGAAAAGTGCAGGCTGCTGGGTCTGGTGCCCCCGCCGCTGCAACAGCGGGCGCTGTGCCGCCAAATTTTGCTGTTGAAGTGATGACTTTACTCAAAGAAATGTTGCAGGTGTTCAAGCAGAAAGAATCGCCTGCTAGTCGCTCTGAGTTGACGGCTGTGTGCGTTCGCCTCTATAAGTTGGGAGGTAAAATTGAGACTTGGCAAAATTTAGTTAAAACCGCTAGAGCAGCGATCGTTAATCCCAAAAACTCTTATAAAGTCTTAGCTCCGCTGATTATCAAAGAACTCAAGGAAGCTGGCGATTTAGTACAAGTGGGGAAAGTCAAGGCGATCGTTCCGAGTAAAAATTTGCTACTTTTGGCAGCAAGCCCAAAACCAGCAGCCCCAGCAGACCCAGTAGCCCCAGCCGCAGCGTCGAAGCAAGTCGCACTTCCCGCCGAACCGAAGGCCGTAGTCAAGCTTTTGCTCAAAACTTTCAACAAAAAGCAACTCTCGGAAATCGCCAAGTTACTGGTTAACGCCATCAAATCCTCGAACTAGGAGGTGTTGCAGTAGAAGATAGAATCAAAGCAATATTTGTGAGGCGGATAATTTTCTGGTGGGTGCTGGCAGCCGCTCGTTGAGCAGTAACTCGAAAAAATTCACTCACTCGATATTTTTGCCCTCTACCTTCTACTGTTGGGCAAGCCTGCGTTAGAATTAGTGAATATGTAGGCGTGCAATATTGTACCAGAATTAAAAATCGAGCAGGCTTTATAAGGCGGTAGCTGTGAAACCAATTAGTTCATTAGAAGATGCTTTAAACCGCTGTCAGGCGATGGGAATGCGCTTGAGCCGCCAGCGTCGATTTATTCTAGAACTTTTGTGGGAGGCAAAAGAACACCTCTCGGCTCGCGAAATTTACGATCGCCTCAACAAACAAGCGCATTCGATCGGGCATACTTCTGTTTATCAAAATCTAGAAGCTTTGTCGAGAGCAGGGATTATTGAGTGCATAGAACGCTCGGAGGGACGCTTGTACGGCAATGTCAGCGACTCTCACTCTCATGTCAATTGTCTTGATACGGCTCAGATTCTAGACGTTCATGTGGAACTGCCGATCGACTTGATCGAGCTAATCCAAGAGCAAACGGGTGTCAAAATTGTAGACTACCGGATAGATTTCTACGGATATCGCTCGGCAGAGTCCGCTACGCAAGCATCGACTGTCAGCGATACGCCCAAGGCTTCGTAACGGATAAAGCAGCGGCTGTGGGAAGCAAAACCGATATTTGTACTGGGCTGATCGGTCGTATAAAATGATTCAAGTATTTAGCTCGGTTTGATCGGTTTTTCTGCCGTGGCCCACCGGAATTCGGCACAGTAGAAAAAAAATGAAAACAGAAAAATGAAACTTGATCGACAAGTTTGGCGATCGGGAATAAAATTTACGACTAAACCAAAAAATCAGTTCTACCGGCTACACGTAAAAGTGTAAACCAAATCCGGCTGTAGTGTCCCCTTGATTTTTTAATCGGCTTGGAGGAGACGAAAGTTTGTGTAGTTGCGGTTGAAACCGCTGAGTCTGATAAGGGAATTTCTGATCCGGATTTAATATTAGACCTTAGTTTAATCGATCTCACAATTCATGTGCAGAGTCAATTCTAAAATCTAAAATCTAAAATCTAAAATCTAAAATTGATGGACTGACGGGGCTTTATACTGTTTTTTCTGCTAAACGGCCCCGGGTTCTGTCAATAATTGTGTGATAACTGGTATGATTTACGTGCTTCGAGAGCCTAAAATACTCGGAAGCAACCAGTGGGGCCAGACACAAACCTCACTATAAAACGCCGTAGAGGGAAAGATTGCCAGTACCTTGAAGGAAGTTCTCGATCTCCTTGACAGGAGTTAGAAGCCCACATCACAATCTATGATTTGATGTGGGAGTGTCACGTGAAGAGTGCGCATTACAGGACAGGCTGAAGTAATGGCGAGACGACAATCTGACCAATTCCACATACCACCGCAATACAACCCATCCCCCAAACCGACGGCACAGTTCAGTGCAGAGGCGACAGGCGATGCGAGTTCCTCAGTAACGGCGCAGCCAACCGAGGGAAAAAGAACTTTTTGGCAGTGGCAGCTTATCTGGCTGAGTCTCCTGGTGGGATTTGGAGTAACAGGTGCCGCTGCATTTCTGTGGTTGCTGACGATGCCGCCGCCGCCCAATTGCCAGCAACTGTCGCCACTGGCGGCGGATGGAGAGCGACTTTACTGCGCTCAACAAGCTGCTAAGTCGGGCAAGCTGGAACAGCTAGAATCGGCAATGGCACTGGTGCAGGCTTGGCCAAAAGAACATCCGCTATACTCGCAGGGTCAACATTTGATAGGGGAATGGTCGAAAGCCATTCTGGGATTTGCCAGGGCAAAAATTGAGAAGGGCGATTTGAAAGGCGCCCTGGAGATTGTGGCGAAAATTCCGAAAACCAGTCCGTCTTACCCCGAGGTAGAAGAGGCTGTTACTGCTTGGGAAAAAAATTGGCAGGAGGGCCAAAAACTCTACGATACAGCCCTAGCAGCTTTGAAAAGTGAGGATTTAAGGAAAGCCTGGGATTATGCTCAAGCTCTATTTAAGCTGGAAAATATTTTCTGGAGTCAGAAGCGTTACAACGAGCTGATCCAGCAGATTTCTTTGGAAAGAAACGGCTGGCAGCGCTTGCAAGAGGCTAGAGATTTGGCGAAGGACGAAACTCCGCAAAAGTTCGCTGAGGCGATCGTCCTGGCTCGTAAAATAGACTCGCAGCTTTTTGCCCGCGCTAAAGCTGAGAAGGAAATTGAGGGCTGGAGTCGGACTTTGCTGGCAATGGCTACTAAGCGGTTGGAGGCGAAAGATTTGCCGGGGGCGATCGAGGCTGCTTCTGTTGTGCCACAGGATTCGCTACTGTTTGCGGAAGCTCAAGATTTGATGCAGTTGGGTAGGGCTCAGGCAGTGACGTGGAACCAGTCGATATCAACTCCGCTGCCACAACACATTTTTAGCTTGCTCGAAGGGCAGGGGGCTGCTAGCCAAATAGCTCCGGGTCGCCCTCTGTACAAGCAAGCTCAAGTTCAAATTGAAACTTTACAGGTGCAGTTTCAAGATTTGCTGCGGCTGCAAGTGGCGAGTACGATCGCTAGTTTTGGTCAGATAGGGACGTTTGGACTCGCGATCGAGCAAGCGCAAACCATCGGACTTAAGCAACCGCGGCGGATTCACGCTCAAACTTTGGTGGCTGCTTGGCGTCGGGAAATTCAGCGGATCGAAGACCAATCTTTTCTGACTCTGGCGAAGCAGTTGGCCCAAGCGCAGACGGTTGAAGGACTCAAGGGCGGTATGGCTCAGTTAGTCCTGGTTGCTCAAAACCGCCCCCGCAGGATAGAAGCGCAAACTCTCTTGGCTCAGTGGACGAAACGCATAGAAGTTATTCAAGATCAGCCTTTTTTGGATGAAGCGATAGCCCTGGCGAAGCAAGGAAAACTTAGTGCTGCTATTGAAAAAGCTTCGCAAATTAAGAGCGGTAGGACTTTGTACGCGAAAGCTCAAGATAATGTCTATCAGTGGGTGAGCGAACTGCAAGTTGCTCAAGACCGGCCGATTCTCGATCGAGCTGCGGAATTGGCATCTCAAGGCAGTCTAGGAGCGGCGATCGATACGGCTTCCCAAATCGGTTACGGTAGGGCGCTGTATTCAGAGGCCGCAAGTGCGATCGGGCGCTGGAGTGCTGAACTCAGAGCCAACAGTGCACCGCCGCCGGAACCCGCTCGCGATTACGCGCCGGAACCCGCTCGCGACTACGCGCCAGCTCCGCAACAGGAGGAGTACGCGCCAGCTCCGCGACAGGAGGAGTACGCGCCAGCTCCGCGACAGGAGGAGTACGCGCCAGAGCCAGAGCCTTACTATCCGCCTGCGAGACAAGAGGCCCCGGCTCCCGAACCTTACTATCCGCCTGCTAGAGAGCCGGAACCTTACTATCCGCCTGCTAGAGAGCCGGAACCAGAAACTTACTATCCGCCCGCGAGGGAGCCGGAACCTTACTATCCGCCCGCGCGAGAAGAGGCCCCGGCTCCGGCTCCGGAACCTGCTCCTCCGGCTCCGGCTCCGGAACCCGCGCCGCCCTCGATTCCTGAATCGGCTGGGCCTCCTGATGCTAATTTGCTCCCGGAGTAATTGGGTTTTCGCGCGATCGCTCTCTCAAATCTCAAATCTAAAATCAAGTGAGTAATTTCCAAGTGCTGACGATCGAGGGCGACCCCATTTTCCGGCTGGGGCTGCGAGTTGCTTGCGAGCAGTATCCAGACTTGCAAGTTGTTGCAGAGGTTTCAACGGCAACCGAGGCTTTGCGGGTTCTAGAAGCTCGCTCTATCGGCTCTGGAGCTGCCAAGAAGCCTGCAGATTTGGTAATTCTGGCTGTTGAGACTTTAAATTTGCGATCGGGCCAAACAGAGGCCCTGGCCTTTTGTCGCGAACTCAAAAGTTTGTACCCCAACCTGCCCCTGTTGCTACTAGGCGGGCCGCTGACACCGGAGCTGTTGGCGGAGGTACAGGCTACGGGCGCGAATGGCTATTGTCCTAAAGGTAGAGATATTTCCTTGACAATCGAAGCTATTCGCGCGGTTGCATCTGGTCGCACTTATTTGGCGACGGATGCGGCAACTAACCCGGAAATAGAACTAAATGCAGCGGTAGTTCAAACAGTAGAAAACTATGCAGCATTTGCAGAGAAAAATGTAAATAATTCAACAGTTGATACGCCAGTACACAAAAAAATGCTGGCTTATTTTTGTCTTTCTGGACTACGGGAAATAGATGCAACTTTGGCGGTTGTCCAAGCTGATTTGCAAGATATTAAAGCGGCAGCTCCGACAGATTTGCCATCTATTTTAGATGGGGTTGTACTCAGCGGGCGCCGCAGAGAATTGCTAGCAGCTCGCTGGATTGTCACTCAGTTATTATTTGAAGGAAAAGGGGAGAAGGCAGAAGGCAGAAGGCAGAAGGCAGAAGGCAAAAAGCAGAGGATAGAAGGCAGAGGGGAGAAAGCAGAAATAAGAGGCGAGAATTTGTTAAATAATTCTCAATTGCAATTAGCGAATTCCCAAGTTTCGGCGAAATATTTGCCCGTGGCAACTAATTGGCAAAATAGCTTGTTTGACTCAGTGGCAGCTAAATTGCAGTTTGATTTGGTGAATTTGACTGGCTTGCCTTTGGAAATCGATATTTTGCGATCGACCAAAAAGCGTGAATTGATGAGTTCCATCCTGCGGAAGTTAAAGGATTTGCTGGAGGAATTGCGCTTTTCGCAAGTGCAGCAAACTCAATTGTCGCAAAAAATGCCTGCTATTTTACGGGATTTGTGGGAGGCGACAATCATAGATTTTTTTGGCAGATACTATACACTGCCAACGGGAGAAAATCTGGTTTTTGATAGCAGTCAAACAAGCTTGAAAGTTGCAGAAAGTCAAGGGGAAAGCGCTGCTTATCTCTTGGCAGGCAGCGGCGTAGAAGTTGTGCCGGTGCTGCTGGCAGATGCTGATGTAGTTGCATCACAAATCCTTGACAAAATACCGATGACAGTTGATTTTTTTGCACATTTGCTATTTGAAATTCCTCTAACAGTTGATAATATTTCTTGTGTTGCTGGCAGCCCGGAAGCAATGCAGCGAGCTGAGGCTTTGTTGGAAAATTTGGCAATTCAAGTTGCTAGCGGAGTGGTACAGCCTCTACTAAATAATTTGGCAAATATTGAAGAAATCAAGCAAATTTTTTACGATGGTAAGTTGATTTCGACGCGAGAAATTGAGAAATTTCGGAATGATTTGTCGTGGAGATATAGCTGGGATAGATATTTTGTGGAACCGAAAGCTATTTTTGAAAGCAGGTTTTGGCTGTTTGTTTTGGGCGATTCTGGAATTAAGAGAATTTCTATTTATGCTCCGAGAAATCTGGAGTTAGCACAGTTGTCTGGGTGGCAGTTAGCCTTGACTTTGCTGCTGGAAACCAGGGATGCGATCGCACCTAGAGTTCGCGCGGTTATTTCGCTGTTGGGTGCTGGCGTTGTTTACGTTTTGACTCAGGTTATAGGGCGGGGAATTGGTTTGATTGGGCGGGGAATTATCCAGGGGATTGGTAATTCTTTGCAAGATAGTAAGTTTGGGAAAAATGGGTGATTAGTCATTAGTCATTAGTCATTAGTCATTAGTTGGTAGTTATGAGTGAGCTAAAATATTTATAGCTGGTGGTATGATAACTAAATGGTAGACAGTTGACCAAAAGCAATTGGATCCTGGGCCCCCGGATTTATCTGTGGGATTAATCTAAAATTTAAAATGGGTTGACTTTTTATGAGTATTATGATAGCGATAGATGCCGATCGCATAAACAGTTTAGATTTGTCTCCGGTGCGGACTGTAATTGAAAAGTGGGTGGCCGAAGGAGCGATCGCCCAAAACGAACAACAGCTACAATTTGAGATTGAGTATCCACGCGAAGAGTTAGATCCGCGAGAAATTTCGGAAATTCCCGAAGTGCGGCTGTGGTTTATCCGCTTGGATGCTTGTTACCCTTGGCTGCCATTTTTGCTGGATTGGAAAGCGGGAGAATTGGCGCGCTATGCGGCGATGTTGGTGCCGCACCAGTTCCACCGCACCCAAGGTATTCAGTACAATCCTGAAGCTTTGGAAATGTTTTTGATGAACAAAATTTTTGTGTTGACTGATTGGTTGAATCAGCAGGGAATCCCCAGTAAATCGAAGTTGATGGCCATGTCGCAGATGTTTGGTTATGATTTGGAAGATGCTTTTTTTGATGTGATCGTGCCCCACAAATAAGCGATTGCGCCTCAAATTAAAATCGTCCTAATTAGGTAGGCTACTCTATACCTTAAGAGTTACCAACAAAGGTATAAACCCGGTTTCTTCCCTTGTGTGGCGGGCTTTCCAGTCCGCCTCCCCAGCTATATGTTCTATCCACAACAGCTTGATTAAGCTTAACAGCAACCGTACTCAGACTTTAATACAATCCTTAAACCAGCGCGCCTCAAAAAATTGTTGCTGGACTTCAGAATTTTCTCAGAATTGATAGTTAGTTTAAATAGACAACGATCGCCCTATTCAATCGATCGAGGAAATTTACCATGACAACAGATTACCTCATCGTCGGCAGTGGTTTATCAGCACTGGTTTTCGGAGCTTTGATGGCAAACTCCGGCAAAACCGTACACATCCTCGAAGCTCACGAGCATCCCGGAGGCTTTGGTCACACCTTTACGATGGCCAACAAATACACATTTAATGCCCAATTCCACTACGTTTGGGACTGCGGCGAAGGACATACAGTCAATCGAGTTCTCAAAAAGCTCGGTCTCGATCGAGATGTCACCTTTGAACGGTACGATCCGAATGGCTACGACCACATGAGAATGCCTGGATATGCGCTCGATATTCCCTCGGAACCAGAGGAACTGATCCGCAGATTGTCGGCGCTGTTTCCCGAAGCGGGCGAGAGAATTAGCCAATTCGTCAACGAAGTCGAGAAAACCGGCAACGGACTCAGAAAACTCGCTCCTCCCGTCAAACCAATTGAATTAGTCAAAAATTTCGGTGACGTATTCTGTGCTGTCCAACACCTCAACAGTACACTTCAAGACGTTTTCGACAAGTTCCAACTCCCGCAAGCCGCCCAAACCCTATTAGCCCTGCAATGGCCAGACTTTTTGCTGCCGCCAAATCAGCTTTCTTTCTATGCTTGGATTGCCTTGTTTAGAGGCTATCAAGAAGGTGCATTTTACCCGACGCAGCATTTTGAAGATGTCATCAATTCTTTAGTTAATGTCATTGAATCCAACGGGGGGAAAGTTCTATTAAATCATGAAGTCACGAATTTTAGGGTAACAAACAGAACATTAGCTGGTGTTGAAGCGATGGATTTGACCACCCATCAAACCCATGAATTCACGGGCGACACGGTGATTTGCAACCTTGACCCGAAAAGAGCAGCCAAGATGATTGGAGAGGAACAGTTCTCTAAAACAGTGCGACGGAAACTCAACTATGAGTATTCTGCCTCTAACTACATGGTGTACTGCGTTGTCAAAGATATCGATCTCCGAGACTATGGATTTGGCAAGTGGAATACGTTTCATTCGGAACACCTGGATCTAAATGAAGCGTTTGCTCAAATGTATGAGCAAAATGATTTTTCTCGTCCGAGCTTTGCAATTACAACGCCAACTTTACTGACGGAAGCGCGGCGGGATTGTCCTGAAGATTGTCAAATTGTCGAATTTCTGACTGTTGCTAATTACAGCTATTTTAAACAGCTTTGGGAGACCGATCGCAAAGCTTACAGACAGAAGAAACAAGAGATTCTGGACTCGATTTTAGATGTTGTGGAAAAACACTATGTTCCGAATTTCCGCAAACACATGGTCTTTCATATTACCGGAAGTCCGACGACTAACGAGCGCTTCTGTTGGTGTCCTAACGGTAATTCCTACGGTTCCAGCCTGACGCCGCGCAACATGGGGGTCGATCGACTAAATCATGAAACATCCCTCAACAATTTCTACTTCTGCAACGCCTCGTCGGGCTATCCAGGCTTTGCACCGACATTTTGGACGGGCGCGCTGCTTTATCAACGTTTATCCGGCGATGCGATTTTAGGCTAAGGAAAATTAGCAATTGGTTATTTTCCTTTTTCTCTAGTTCCTTGGCAAAGCCAAGGAATGAATTTCACTCTTGCCCTGCCTCCTCTTAAAAATCTCTCGTTTCTGCTCTCATTATCTCGTTCCTTGGCAGAGCCAAGGAATGAATTTCTGGAGGCTCTGCCTCCTCTTAAAAATGACGAGGCACAGCAACAGTGAAATGCGTTCCCAGTTTCTATCTGGAAACGAGAAGTTCTTCCTTCTTCCTAACATCCGTTACATCCGAAGAAAGCGAATCTGTTGCCGAACTTCCTTCTTCCGACTGACATCCGTTACATCCGTTACATCCGTTACAGAATCCGTTGCCGAACTTCCTTCTATCAATCTAGGAGTGAACTATGAGAATTGCAATTATTGGGGGCGGAGCGAGCGGTATGGCAGCAGCCTACTGGCTCGATAAACAGGGACATCACGTCACTGTATTAGAAAAGCAGCCGATTTTAGGCGGACACATTCGGACGCTTAACAAAAATGTTGCGCCCAATCAATCTGAGTGCAATGAAATATTAGAAAATGGTGTACTAGAATTTCCGACTGTGTTTTACAATTTCGTGGCTTTTATGCAGGAGCTAGGCGTTGAATTAGAACCCGTGCAGATTGGTTCCGCGCTATTTCTTAAAGATGGCGATCACTTTTTGTCTAAGGTCTCTATCCGGAAAAATTTTACCGGAATCCAACGCCTGATCGAGTATTTGCGGCTCGATAGTATCTATGCTCGTTCGGCTGCATTTATTTTAAAAATGCGGTTTGCTAAACAGCACGATTTCTACGATATGCCACTTTCTCAGAGTTTGAAAAGCTCGTGCATCCGCAATTATTGGCTGAAGTTGCTGACGATGTACAGCTACTCGATACCGTTTGAATCGCTCGATAATTTTCCGTCGGAATTAGCGCTGCCTGTTCTGCGCGACTATGCCTCGGTCAACTGGGTGAGGATTAAAGGCGGGGTGTATTCTTACATTGAAAAGATTCTGCAGCGGTTTAAGGGCAATATACGGCTGAATGTGGAAATTGCCAAGACTTTCAGAAGTGCTGATGCTGTAAAAATTGTGCTTTCTAATGGGGAGAGTCAGGAATTTGATAAGGTGGTTTTTGCGATGCCACCAGACCAAGTGATGAGGCTGTTGTCTGATCCGACGGAGGCGGAAACGAAGCGGTTTTCGGCGTGGGAACCCAATTATGCAACCACTGTACTGCATTCGGATACATCGATGTACGATCGCTACGGTATCCGTAAGTTATCAGAATTTGATTTTTTCGAGACGGACAACGGATGGGGATATAATGCGAGCTTAAATCAGCTTTGCGGTATCTCCTCGCCACGAGAGTACAGTTTAGCATTTCAATTGGAGGAGTCGATCGCCAAAAAAGAGATTATTCACATTCAGAAACATCACACGCCGCTGTACACTGTCGAGTCTTTTCGATATCGAGATGAAGTTATAGAGACTAATGGCGAGAACAACACTTATCATGCGGGAGCTTATTTGGGGAATGGTTTGCACGAAGGAGCTATTACCTCTGCTTTGCGAGTCGCGAAATTAATTGGGTGAGCTCAATTGTGATGCTACAAACTCTTGCAAATATCAGTAAATTTCTTGCCGGTGCAACACTCTCACAAAAGTAATGATGTCGGCATCAAAAGTTAAACCAATGCGAGAGTCGTCGACTCGGATGCGAAATTAATTTTTGGCCTTGCCTAAGCTGCGACACCACGTGCTGCAGTTAAGTAGACATCATTGCTCAAAGATGGGGGGATTGTTGATCCGGCTAACTGAGTACCCTCAAAGTTGGTTCCCGTGAAACTTGCGCCGCTCAAGTCGGCTTCGCTCAAGTCTGCATAGCACAGCCTAGCCCAATCGAGGTTTGCTTGCACCAAAGAAACCCCCACCAGATTTGCCCTGGTTAAATCTGCTCCCATCAACTGGACGCCCCGCAACTGAGCCCCGCTGAGATTGGCGGCTAACAAGTTCGAGCCTTCCAAATTTACCCCGTTCAGTTTGGCTTCGCTCAGGTTGATGCCATTGAGATCCGTCCTGCTCAGGTCGATGCCATTGATATAAGCTTTGCTGAGATAGATGCCTGTTAGTTGAGCGCCAAAAAGCTTTGCACCGCTGAGTTTTGCCCCTCCGCAGTTGGCCCAATTGAGGTTTGCTCCCGTGAGGTTCGCGCCCCGCAGGTTGATGAATTGCAGGTCGGCTGTACACAAATTGGCGTTCCAGAGGATGGCGCTCCGCAGGTTGCTACCGATGAGTTGGGCGCCACTCAACTTTGCTCTGGGTAGTTTTGCTTTGACGAGGAAAGCTCCGCTGAGATTGGCTTTTGTAAGCTCTGCGTCCGCTAGTCTGGCTTGGCCCATTTTGGCAAAACTCAAATTTGCTCGGTAAAGGTTTGCGCCGTTGAGTTCTGCTTTGGTCAGATGCGCCCGACTCAGGTTAGCTCCCGACAGGTTAGCCCTCGAAAGGTTTACGCCGACCAACATAGCTCCGCTGAGGTTTGCTCCGCTGAGGTTTGCGTCAGCAAAGTCTCTGTTTCCATTTTCGTACTCTTTGAGCAGCTCGGTTACTTCCATACGGGTCACATTCCTAATAGCGGAAATTTATCTAGAAATAAACACTCTTTATAGATATTTTATATCTAACCGAGCGGATGCGATCGCACTTTCAAGAAAGCTGACAATTAACTTTATATTTATACATATACTTTGTGCTTTTTCCAGAGTCCCGACCGTTTTGAGATCATAGTCTGAAACCCTTGATTTATCCTGGGTCTCTAGTGTGCTTCGGCAAGCGTTGCGATCGTACTGAGATTCGTGAAACCGTTATTCTCAGTAGGTAAGCCATCAAACACTGTCCGAAGTGTTAATCAATAGTTAAAATCAATATTCTTGTTGTCCACTGTGGCTCACAGCTTTTTTAAACCGAGACTGCAAATTTGTTGTTGTTTTTCCGTCAGGTGTCGCGAAGGCTGGCATGGTCATAGCTCCATATTTGATCTACTGTCATTTTTCATTAAAATTAAATGTCGAACAACAGCTTAATCAGCGAGAATTTTTCTCGGTTGTCTCGCAGCAGTTAGACGATCGTGCTTTTCAATATTTCCTTGAGTCATCGGGGTTAAAAGTAATTTCCGACATTGTACTTCTGAGGAATTTATCCATATGCCTAACGGTAGAGGGTATTCGTTCAAAAGCTAGCGGATAATA
Source organism: Microcoleus sp. AT3-D2 (assembly GCF_036705715.1). Lineage (NCBI taxonomy): Bacteria > Bacillati > Cyanobacteriota > Cyanophyceae > Oscillatoriales > Microcoleaceae > Microcoleus > Microcoleus sp. AT3-D2. The sequence continues at coordinate 18,802 of NZ_JAUBVE010000093.1, forward strand.
TACTGCAGATTGTACAAAACTAACAGCGAGTAATAGCTGTATAGGATTACCCCCCTCTACTGGCAGTTAGGCAAATGTGTCAATCTATGTTATGCTGAGTCAAAATTGAGGAAAGATCATGTCAAAAGAAAGAAGAAGCAACAAAGAAGTCAAAAAGCCAAAGAAACAACCTGATGGTGTTGCTAAGCCGAAGGATGACAAAAAAAATTATGGTAGCAGCGAGGGCCGCAAGTAGAGATAGCTGCCACTCTCTGAGCTGTGATTAATTTTGTTTAATTTTTATTAGTATCAATTCTGAATAAATCACAATATCCTATTTGGGGATAATCTGAAAACAGGTTTATTATACCTAGGGTATATGCAGTGCTAAACCCAAAGTACAATAAAATCTGTTTTTAGCCATGAATATGGAACATTCTGTCGCCGATCGAATTTAACACCATTTATTTATACTTGGCAAAAAAAATATATAGCGGTTCTCAATAAAATGAGGTACACACCGCTCGCAACTGATGTCCTATGCCCTATGCCCTATGTCCGCGAGAGCACCTCATGTTGCTGAGAAAGGCTATAGTTCGATCGCCCAAATCTATCACAGCGATATCTCAGTCACCGCAATATTACCCCCAAAACACACGTCAACATCAGTCCCCGCCGCCCGATCGCGATTCCCATATTCTCCGACATAATAAAAGTATTCTCCCTCCATTTTGTACTCAACCGGCAGCGGCTGCGTCGAAGGTTGGCAAAACACAATTTCCGGTTCCGCACTTCCCGGCGCTAAATGCGGAAAATTCACATTCCAGAAACACCCAGACTTTAGTTCCCGGTTGAGCAAATCCACCAACACCCGCGATGTCCAGCGAGTCGCGACATCCCAGTCAATTTCGAGCGGCCTTTTAATCCGGTGGGAAATTGCGATACCGGGAATACCGTGCATTGCAGCTTCCCGCACCGCAGCAACCGTACCCGAAATGTACACGTCAACGCCCAAATTACCACCCGCGTTAATCCCCGAAAGCACCAAATCCGGCTTCGCACAAACGTGATGAAGAGCGATTCGCACGCAATCTGCCGGTGTTCCCCCCACAGCATATTCCACGGACGATCGCCGATCGACATGAATCGGACTGTGAGCCGTCACTTGATGCCCGCAGCCCGACAATTGCCCCTGCGGAGCCACCATAATTGTTTTGCCGCTGACAGCCTGCAAAAGTGCCTGAATCCCCGGAGCATCGATGCCGTCGTCGTTGGTTAAAATTATCGTCATTAAAAATGTTTCGGTTTTATAGAACCGATTTGAGAGCGCAGATGCTGGCAACCTTCTGGTAGCTTTAGCCCAAATTGGTTGTTAGTTGGTGGCGATCGTCAGTATGAGCATTGCCACACATTTATATCATGGCATTAATTGAACAGTTGCCCCAGAAATGTGGCGCGCCACATTTTAGCCGAGTCGCACCTTGATATGACAGCTAAAGCGACTTGTTACGCTTGCCCAAGTGCAGCATTCATGACATCAGTGTCGATGCAAACATCAATTAATCACATAATTTTTTCCTCGGCTCTCCCCGATGCTTGGTGTTAAAAGTAGCAGAAGATACTAAGTATCTGAGACTGAACATTGAAACCCTCGATCGTGCTAAATTATTAGCTTGCATTATCACCATAAGTACGAGAGAGCCGATAATAAGTTAATGTCGATTCCAATTGGGCTTTGAGGCAGGGGATGGGAGAATAGATATCAAATCTTTATCAAAGATAGTATCTAAGTTACAGTCCTCATTTCCCATTCATAAATCAAATACTTATCTACACTGTTACCATTATTACATTTTAACTCAGGAGAGCCACATGAGCGAACCCACTAAAAGCAACACCAAAGCAGGCTGTCCCCCAGTTCCCGAATCGCTTGTCAAAGCTAAACGGGATGAACTCACCGACATCAAACTAAATATTACCAAGATGGGTGAGAAAGACTTACCAGATGACTTGCGGGGTCATGTCTTTATCATTGCACCAGTCGGTACAGTTCACTCTGGAGGCCTTCCCTTCAAAAGCGGAGATTCATTCTTAAATGGCGACGGCATGATTTACCGACTGGACTTTAATAACAAGAGTGAAGTACGTCTAAAGACACGGATTGTCAAACCACCAGATTATTATGCCGATCAAGCCACCTGGTCTCTCAAAAAGTATGCCAAGTACCGATTCGGCAATCATGGTATAATTCGCTTTTCTCTCGCTCTTGGCTCTCGCAATAACTTGAGTATTGCTTTCATGCCAATGAAATTTGCTGAGGACTTCCAGGAACGCTTGCTGGTTAATTACGATGCAGGTCGTCACTATGAAATTGATACAGAAACCCTTAAAGTTGTGACTCCCGTGGGGTGGAACAAAGAGTGGCGAGGAGAGACTAAACTAAATTTTCCTTTTCAGCCAGTTCTAACTACTGCACATCCAGTTTTTGATGTTCGTACAAGCGAAATGTTTACTGTCAATTATGGGAGGTCATTAGGTAGCTTTCTCGGAACTTTCCCTTTTGTTGAGGCGGTCAATAAGCTGATTGAAGAAGGAGAGAAGCTTTTTCCAGAAGCTCCTCAATTTTTGGAAAAGTTCGCGCCTTTCGAGGATTTCTTTTATCTAATTCGTTGGGATGGTGAAGGAGAACTAGAACGATGGCGGCTAGTTTTGCCTGATGGCTCACCAGTCAAGATTAAGCAATGCGTGCATCAAATTGGGGTAACTCAAGATTACATAGTGCTAATGGACACATCATTCAAATGCGAACTGTGGCAGACAATCAATAACCCTTTTCCTAAAAATAAGGATCTAGCAAGATTTATTAGAAAAAAACTGGATCGTCCAATGTTACCCTATACGACGATATATATCGTGCGTCGCGATCGCCTGAAAGCAGGACAACGTCCAGTACGAAATGAGCAAGAAGTAAAAATTGTCGTCCAGAAGCTAGAACTCCCACTCGAATGTACTCACTTTCTCGTGGACTATGACAATCCAAATAGAAAGATTGTCCTCCATGCGGTGCATACTTGTGCTTGGGATGTAGGTGAATGGATAAGGGACTATGATGTATCCGCTTATCCTCCCTATAAACCTTTACCGTCTCGCCTGCTTGGAATGGAACAGAGCGAGATGGACATCAGTCGTTTGGGACGTTATGAGATTGATGGAAAGACTGGAGAAATCGTTGAGCAAAAAGTCATCCCAGAGGTCTTTTCGCCAGAAGCGGAAGAATGCAGGTGTACTTGGGGAATAGCACTCTATGCTTACCTTGAGCGACTGCCTTCACCCATTTATCCAACCTTACCTCCAGAAAAAATTGACAATATCTACTGGGTTTCTTTGGGACTGTGGAAGGATTTGATAACAGAGTTTATATGCGACCTGTACAAGCACTATAAAAATCAAAAAGTACCGTTGCAAGAACTGCTCAGAATTGCTGAAGAAGAGGGCAGACCCAGTTGTTTATTTCGAGTGGATACGGCGTCAACCAACTCGATGAAGATTGCTGACTGCTATGAATTTCCTCCCGGTCATATTGGTCTATCGCCCCAGTTCGTACCGCGCGGGGATGGTAACAGTTCAACGAATGGTTATATTCTCTGTACTGTTTGGTTTGGCAATAGTTACGAAATCTGGATTTTTGAGGCATGGGACTTGAAGCAGGGACCACAGTGGAAACTGAGTCATCCCTCACTCAACTTTGGGTTAACTTTGCACGCAGTATGGTTGCCCACTATCGGAGCTCGCCAAGCTAGGTATAACGTTCCGGTGAAGCCGGATTACCAAGACTTAGTAAAACAGTTTCCTTACCCTCCAGAAATCAAGAAAGAGATCCAGGAGTTGTTTGATAATGAGGTGTATCCGCACTTTGATGGAGATACAAAATCTACTTAAAAGTGGGATTGTAGCAACAGCAAAATTCTTGAAAGCGAGCTTTCCCTGCCATTGAACCCATAAAATAGTATAAATTGCGTCTTGCGATGCCACAGCGTCTCCGAAGGAAGATCGCATCGGGTGCATCTCAGTTTGGCAAATACATCAAATTGAAAGTTGACCGTTGAGATAAGCACAGCGAAGAGCAAGGATAG
>NZ_JAUBVE010000094.1:0-22878 GCF_036705715.1 Microcoleus sp. AT3-D2
CTTTGATAATTTTCGAGAACGCGTATTAGCTTGCTTTTCTAATTAGATAAAAATATCACCGCAAGTTCAGGAGAGCCATCCAAACAACTAAAATTTGATAACATCACCCAAGTTAGTAGCAAAGAATTTACAGCACAAACTGATACTAATGCGACAAATGCTCGCGAGAAATCCAGCTCGAAACTGAGATTTAAAGTTCAAGCAAAACTGGAACCAGATACAGGTGCGATCGCCCAAGAAACCAAAGCCTGTGGCAGGTTTATTCTCGCCACTAACCTGCTGGACGCTAAGCAATTAGAGCCTGACGATATGATTGTGAAATATAAGGAACAGCAGTCAGCGGAAAGAGGGTTTGGATTCTTGAAAGATCCGCTATTTTTTACGGACAGTGTATTTCTCAAGTCGCCGGAAAGAATCGAAGCTTTGGCATTGGTAATGGGTTTGTGTTTGTTGGTCTATACTTTAGGTCAAAGGTTACTGCGTCACAATTTGCAACGCACTAATTCACAATTAAAAAATCAGTTAGGTAAACAAACTAATCGACCGACGCTCCGTTGGATTTGCCAGAATTTTCAATCGATTCATCTTGTGAGACTGCAAGGGATTCAACAAATTTCTAATTTAACAGCCGAGCGAATGGCTATATTAAACTTGCTGCCGCTCTCCTGTAGATCTTATTATTTATTACTCGGAAATCAAGCAGCTTATTTGATGAGTAAAACAGACTGAAATTTCAGAAATATTTAATTCAGTAGTTATGTATAATTGTCAGGCTGCTGAAGATATGTGCTGTCCATTAATAGTTAATTATGACGGATCGAGGTGTTGTTAGATATCGAGAATCTAGGATTTGCCCGAAAGCAGTTAATTTTCAACAAGCCCCAACAGATCGATGCGATTGTGACCCCTTCAGGAGCGGGTATTTTTGACTATTATCTCGTCCTAGAGACTCTCCATTAGCACCCCAACTGTGTGTGTGCCAGTTGAGGGTGCGGAATGTGGGTTCTAACAATTGCCCCTCAAAAGGCAAGTCAAAGTTGGATGGCGGGTTTGGGGTTGGGTCAACTTTTCGGTACATTACGAAAGTGATGTTGTACTAGGCTTTGGACAGATTTTAGCTCATAAGCTTGCACACGTGGAGCGTTCAAACCAGTCAAAGTCTTTTTCTGTAAAGGTTTTAGGCTTTTTCGGCAAGCCCTATATACAAACGAAGTCCACTTTAAGCGGACTAACAGATAAAGGGGGATCAAAGCTGTATTATGTGAATCTATGCAGAAGCTCGGTTTATTTTTATTTATCCTATCTTTTGTACCGTGGTTGGCAGTCTTATTTGTTGTGTTCTTCCTGCCGCTGGACATTCCCCAAAAGATTACTTTATCTTTCGTTCTGGCTGTTGGGGCGAAAGTTTGTTTTTGGATTAGCGTAGTGCTGTTGGGGAAAGGAGTAGTTACAAAATATCGGCGTTATTTGCATCGCCGATATCTTTGGAAAAAAACCAGAAATTTTAACCGCCGATGAACAGGAATCGACGCAGATAATGAGCCTGGATGTTGGCTTTTATCTGCGGTCAAGGTTGAGCTATTCGCTGAAAATTTGCAAGCGAATAGAGCGTTCTCCGTCTCCGAAATCCACTTCAATCTTTTCTCCCGAAAGGCTGTCCAAGCATCCCAAAAGCAACCGCAAATTGGGTGTGCTTGCTCCTGTATCCACGTACAATCTATCTGCCAAACTGCCTAAACGCTTCCAAATTGTGTAGAGTTTGACTACTGTTTGTTCTAGCTGCGCGGCTTGTTTTACAACGTCTGCGGTGGTTCCCAAACAGCCTACTCGCAAAGATTCTTCTAAGGCCATTTCCATGTCTAAATGAGACTGATTGAGAGCTTGCACTTGGGCGGCGGCGTCGAGATATTTTGATAAGTTCTTGGCGTCGGATGTTAGCTGTTTGACAGTATCTACGTCGGGATTTTCTGCTACTTCTTTTTGAATTTCGCTTTGGTGAGATGGGGAGAGTTTCTCCATTTCTTTGACTAAAGGAGCGAGGTAGCGGGAAGGTAGAGAACCGGTAGATGCTTTTTCTTTGACTTCTTCTGGCAATAAATCTGAGTTCATTGCCATCCATTCGTCGGAGAGTTGTTTGACTTCGCGGCGGGTGATGCGATCGCCACTTGCTGCGGCATCTGTTACCATTTGCTGGACTTCGGGAGATGCTTTGGCGGTTTCTACAAAGGCTCTTTTGCTGAAGTTTCTAATGGAATCTGGGTCTAAATCTCCTTGCTGGATCAGAGTGTCGGCACTATTAGCTAATTCTATCAAAGAATAGGCTTGACTTTTGCCAATTTCTCTTTCTTTGAGCCAGTTCAAAAACCCTGTGCCGCGTCCTTCGCCACCTTTTTTTTCTCTGTCTCGGACTGTTCGGAGAATGCGTCCCCGCCAAATGTCGGTTTGCAAGTCGAAGCGATCGCACACTTTCCAGGCATTGTCAACCTGATTTTCAAAATCAAACTCTGGTATTTGTTCGTCTTCGGGGTCAGGCAATTGGAAATTGATATCGGTAAAGCCGTTGAGGGCTTCTGCAAGTTCTGCGGGATTTAGGGGGACTTCAGCCATTAGGAAAAATTTGTGTAGTGCAACAGCCGGTTTAATTGGTAACTTGCACGGGTTGACAGTTGAGACGCTATATGTAGCGGTAAGGTAGGCAAGATTTACCTACTAATAGAGCTTTTGTGCAAGTCATATCATTATTGCACGATGGGGTGCGATCGGGCGATCGCTACCTGCACAAAAAATCTTCTCCGAGAGTTGCCGCACAGCGTCGCAACAATAAAAAAGTCGGTGGCACAGATAGTCCGGTATTTTGAAGAAAGAACCACTAACCGGATAGTTAAAGGAACTAATTACCAACTACAACGGCGATACTTTATCGCGTTCAATCTCCTCGTGGTGAGTTGTTTTCCCGTTCAAAATTGTGCCATCATCGGGCGGATTTTGCGGGCGATCGCGTTTCCGAAAGCGATCGCGAGCCGAGACAACCACCACATACAGAACCGGCACCATAAACAAACTTAAGAAAGTAGAAACAACCATCCCCCCCGCGATCGCAGTCCCTAGCGATCTACGACTTGCCGCCCCCGCACCTTCCGGGTTAATTAGAGGAGCAATCCCCAAAATAAATGATAGAGAAGTCATCAAAATCGGTCGTAAACGCTCTTGAGAAGCCTCGACTGCTGCCTTAGCAATTGGATATCCCCGTTCCCGCAACTGGTTAGCAAATTCCACAATTAAAATCGCGTTTTTACTCGCCAACCCAATTAACATCACCAAACCAATCTGACAATAAACATCATTCGCCAAACCCCGCAACGACTGAGCTAAAAGTGCACCTAAAATCGCCAGAGGAACCGCCAGCAAAATAATGAAAGGATCGACATAATTTTCGTACTGAGCCGCCAAAACCAAGAACACAAAAATCAGCCCCAAACCAAAAATAATTGGTGCTTGACCCCCCGACTCAATTTCTTCTAAAGAACTCCCCGACCATTCATAGCCAAAACCCGACGGCAAAACTTCAGCCGACACCTTTTCCATCGATTTTATCGCCTGTCCAGAACTCGATCCCGGAGCCGGAGAGCCACTAATTTCAATTGACCTATATAAATTGTAGTGGTTAACAGTTTGCGCTCCCACCACCGGAGTTATCTTCACCAAATTGCTCAAAGAAATCATTTCATTCTTTCCAGAGCGAACATACAACTTACTAATATCTTCAGGGTTATCACGAAACTGTTTATCCGCCTGAACATAAACCCGATAATTTCGCTGCTGGAGATTAAAATCATTCACATACTGAGAACCGAGAGCCGTTTGTAACGTACTGAAAACATCATTAATGGGAATATCTAGAGCCTTAGCGCGATTGCGGTCAACTTCCACAAGTAACTGAGGCGTATTCGCAGCAAATGTACTAAATACCGCCTGCAATCCCGGCGTCTGATTCGCCTGCTTTAAAATCCCACCCATCGCCTGAACTAGAGAATCTAAACCGCTGTTACCTTTGCGGTCTTGCAATTGAAATTGGAAGCCTCCAAATTGACCTAAACCTTGAATAGCTGGCGGATTCACTGGGAAAATTCTCGCTTCTGGAATCGCGAAAAACTTACCCCGCAATTTACCAATAATCGCCTGTACAGTTTGATCTTCTCCGTGACGTTCTTTCCATGGCTTAAGGGTAGTAAATATAATCCCCTGATTGGAACTGTTACCACTAAAACCAAAGCCACCTACAGAAAAAGTTCCCACAACTTCAGGAACTTTGAGGATTTCTTGTTCAACTCCGTCCATCACCTGCTGGGTGTATTGCAGCGAAACGCCTTGAGGCCCTTGAATAATTGTCAGAAAATAGCCCTGGTCTTCCTCTGGGATAAATGCGGTCGGTACTGCTAAATAAAGCCAAGCTGTGAATCCCAGAGAAGCAATAAATAACAGGGTAACAATGGTTTTAAATCGTGTTAAGAATATTAAGGACTCTCTATATTTCTTTTGCATCCAATCAAGAAATATATTAATGCGGTTAAACACCCAACCCAACGGGCCGCCAAACTTCTTACCTGGGCGCAGTAATATAGCGGCAAGTGAGGGAGTAAGAGTAACCGCCATAAAGGTAGAAAGCAGCACGGAAAAAGCAATTGTCAGGGCAAATTGTTTATAGAGTGCTCCCGTTGTCCCTGGGAAAAATGCCACGGGTACGAACACGGCCATCAATACTAAGGAAGTGGCAATTACAGCACTAAAAAGTTCCCGCATTGACTCGGAAGCTGCTTGGCGGGCATTCATACCTTGGCGGACTAGACGGTCAATATTTTCGACTACGATGATAGCGTCATCAACCACTAAACCTGTTGCTAAGGTAAGACCAAATAGAGACAAACTGTTAATCGTAAAGCCGAAAGCTTTGATAAAAGCAAATGTCCCAATCAAGGAAATGGGAATTGTGATGGTGGGAATAATCGTAGTGCGCCAATCTTGCAGGAAAACAAAAATAACTATCACCACTAGCAAGACTGCTTCAAACAGAGTTTTGACTACTTCTGCCATTGACTCTTGGACAAATTGAGTCGTATCTAGTGCTGTTCTATGTATCACCCCCGGAGGGAAGTTTTTAGCTAATTTTGCCATTTCTGCTTTGACGGCGTTGGCAACATTTAGAGCATTACTTCCTGGCAATTGGTAAATCCCTAAACCCACCGCGTCATTACCTCGAAATCGCAGGAAAGAGTTATAATTTTCTGCTCCTAATTCTGCTCTTCCGACATCTTTTAACTTAACTAAAGTTCCATTTGCTTCGCTTTTAATAACTATGTCGTCAAATTCTGTGGGGCTTTTGAGACGACTTTCTGCACTCAAATCAATCTGATACATTTGCCCTTCTGGGGCGGGTTCTTGACCAATTCTACCTACCCCAACTTGCAAGTTTTGTTCATTAATTGCTCTTGTTACATCTTGCATTGTTAGATTACGAGCAGCTAATTTATTGGGGTCGATCCACAGGCGCATAGCATAGCGTCTTTCCCCAAAAATTCGCACGTCGCCCACGCCTTTTACTCTTTTTAAAGTATCTGCTAAATAGAGGTCGGCGTAGTTGCTTAAAAATATGGTATCGTATTCTTTATTTTCGGTAAATAATCCTATAGCCAGCAGCAGGCTGTTAGATTGTTTGGTAACTGTAACTCCTGTGCGTTGTACGGCATCTGGCAGTTGTGGTTGAGCAACTGCAACTCTATTTTGCACATCGACGGCGGCGATATCTTTGTCGCGGGAAGTATCAAAGGTGGCTGTAATGGTGCTAGTTCCACTGTTAGTGCTACTGGAAGTTAGATATTTCAGTCCTTCAATGCCGTTGATTTGCCTTTCTAGGATGTTTGTTACCGCATTTTCGACAACTTCAGCATTCGCACCGCTATAGTTGGCTGTGACGTTGATTTGGGTGGGGCTGATGTCGGGGAAGCGCTCGATCGGCAATGTGGGAATGCTAATTGCACCTACCAAGATAATAATTAAGGCGCAGACGCTAGCAAAGACAGGTCGTTTAATAAAGAAATCTGCAAACATTATTTGGGTAATGGGTAGTTGTTAGTTGATAATTGGTAATTCCTAATTGCACTTCAGTCAAAAATTAAAATAGCCCGCTTTTTTAGAGCGGAGCAATCAAGTAGTTTCACGTAAGGTACGTAGTTGCGCTTTAGCGCTCTTAATTTACCTGTTAAGAGGGCTAAAACGCAACAACATACCTTATTTTTGGCTTGCTAATGGTAGTTTTTTCCCGGCTCCTTTCCCTTCCTCTTGAGCCATAATGGGAGCGCCGTCTGTCAAGTTAAGGATGCCTGCGGTAACAATTTTTTCGCCTGCTTGCAAACCTTCGATAACTTGATAATTATTCCCCTGAATTGCTCCCAATTTCACAGGCTTTTGCCGCGCTACTAAAGGTGGCATTCCAGGTTTTGGCTGTTCCGGCTTTTGAGCTGTGAAGACAAAAGTTTGCCCACCTAAGCGAGTGACTGCTGTGACTGGAACTAAAATTCCGGGGTTCTGTTTCCAGATGACTTTAGCTTTTACAAACTGGAGATTAAGCAGTTCGCCGGTGGGGTTGGGAAAGGTGGCTTTAGCTAAAATTGTTTGGGAATTGGCGCTGACGTTGGGGGAGATAAAACTGATTTGACCTTGGGCGATCGCCTTACCTTGAGCGTCGAGCATTTGTACTGGCAGCCCTAAGCGTAATTGAGGCTGCCGTTCCAAAGGAATTGATAACCGCAAGTCTAGCAATTGATTCTCTGTCAGGGTGGCAATGGCATCACCTTTCTGCAAGTAATCACCTACTTTTACTGGTATGTCGCCGATGACTCCTGTGAAGGGCGCGATGACAGCAGTTTCTTGTAGTTGTACTTCAAAGCCGCGCACTTGAGCGGCGGCCTCGGCAACTTGCGCTTCAGCTTGATCGAGCTGTTCTTGGCGAGTGCCGTTGGCTAACTCGGCTAATCTACTCTTGGCTTGTGCGACTTCTGCTTCGGCTTTGGCTATTTCCTCTGGGCGCGAACCGTTTTGCAATTGCCGCAAAGCTTGCCGCTGCTGTTGCAAGGCTGCTGTGCGGCGCTCGATCTCGGCTTGTCTGTTTTTTTGCCGCTGCTCGAACCGCCTTTGAGCTTCTCGGAGATTGGCTTTGGCGCTGCCTTCTTTTTGGATGTATTCTTGGAGGGTGTTTGCTGATGCTGCACCTTCTTTGGCTAATACTTGATATCTGGCAAGCTGCTGGCTGGCTAGCTTTGCTTCGGCCGTGTTTGCTTCAATTTGCGCTTTTGCTTGGGCGATTTCTTCTAAGAGGCTACCTGTTTCGGCATCGGCGAGGTCGGCTTCAGCTTGGCTAACGCGGGCTTGGGCTTGGCCAATTTCTTCTGGCCGAGAGCCCGATCGCAGTTGAGCGAGGTTGGCTTGGGCTTGGGCGACTTGGGCTTGAGCTTGGGCGATTTCTTCGGGCCGGGCTCCTGCTTGCAATTCGGCTAAGTGGGATTGAGCGCGGATCAGGTTGGCTTGGGATTGCCTCAAGTCAGCTTGGGCGCTGTCGCTTTTCATGCGGGCGATGGGTTGCCCTTGGTTGATGAAGTCCCCGGATTTGACAAAAATCTCCGTGACTAGCCCTTCTACTTCGGGTTTGATTTCTACCGAACGCTTGGCTTCTAAGCTGCTGACAAATTCCGAGGAATCTTGGACTGAGCTGGTTTGTACGGCTGCGAGCTTGACTGGTATGCCTGGGGGTTGGGCTGCTGCTGCCTGTTGCTGTGGGCGATTCTGACCCGATTGCCACGAGTACCAGCCGAAACCTGCTGCGCCTGTGGCGATCGCGATCGCGGCAATTAGGGGCCAGCGTGATCGCGGTTTAGCAACAGGTTCGGGGCGATCGGCAAGCGGGGTCAAATCCTGCGGTTGATCGCTGTCTGCATCGGTTGGGTGCTGTTCTGGTTTAGCAACAGGTTCGGGACGATCATCGGCAACGGTGGCAGAATCCTGCAGTTGCTCGCTGTCTGCATCGGTTGGGTGCTGTTCCCGTGTGGGATATTTTTGCTCTTGGGCTTCAACGACGGATTCTGGGGATTTAGAATAACTCATGGGCAGCACCACTTAGATTTTTTTTAACTTCTGACTTACTGAGACTTGGGCGGAATCTTTGATTCTCCGGCGTCCCCTTCAAACATGGGGGAATAATGACAAGCGATTTTAAACAGGATGGAATCGGGAAAGTACCTTTTTAATGAGGTTGGGGTATGTGCAGGGCTTTAGTCCGATCGCAGTTAGCCAAGCCAGGGAGTGCTTTTTTTTAGGAAAGCTTCTTGTTATTTCTCAAAAGTTACGATGGCAGGGAAGATTAGACATCCTTCTTATGACTCACCTGAGTGGGTGAGTTGGAAGGATTTTCCCTTGGCTTCAGCGGATTCAGCGGAGGTTGGGGAGTCACGCATTCGAGCGATCGCACTTTTTTCCTTGGCTAGTTGCTGGGTTAACCACTCTATCTCTGACGCCAGCACTGACTTGCAGCGATCGCGAGAGGCAAATTGATAGTCGTCGGTTAGTGGATATTCGCTCTTGAGGCTTTCGATGTAATCTTGACGGGTGTAACAGGCTCGCAAGCGGTGTTCCAATAGCTTCAGCCGTTCTTCAGGTTCTAAGTCGCCAAAAAAGAAAAACTTGATTTGGAACCGGGAACCACTGTTAACCCAGCTTTCTTGAGGGTGTTCGAGCATTTTTTGCTGCCAGAGTTCGCGCCCTTTGGCGGTAATTCCGTAGATTTTGCGCGGACAGCCCGCATCTCCGGCTTCTTCGGCTATTACCGAAATCTCCCCTCGCTCTTCCAAGCGCTTCAGCAGCGGGTAAATCGCTCCGTAGTTGACGCTAATGCAACTGCTCATAAACAGCTCCAGTTTTTGCTTTAGCCGATAGCCGTGCAGGGGTTGCCACTGTAGCAGTCCAAGGGCTGATAATTCAAGCATTTATATCAATTTGATATTATAGTCTGCATTATATCACTATATCGGACTCAAGCGCGATCGGGTAAATAGTTAGTTTCAAAGAAAATTGAAACTTTAATACACATTTAATAAGTTTTGTCAATGCCCTTAAGATATATTGTTTGAGGTTCAAGAAAGGGCGATCGGTTTGTATTATAAAACACATTTGAGATATAAAAAGAGTGCTGATTTACCTCGATTTCGGTCAGAGGAACGGCAGCATCTCACTTTTGACACCATTGAGATGCTGCCTAGTCTTTGATGTCTCCGAAGTGCTTTAATAGGCTCTCCTCAATAAGTCTGATTTCTGCCACCTATCTCTAATCTTCGTAAAAGCAGGTTGAATGTTAAAAGCCTGAGATATTTTAGTATTTATGGATAATTTTTCGGAGCGCCTACCTGTTTTTTGGTAGTTCATACTCGGAAATTATTTATCAAGTATAACTTATACTAATAAATCCCAACGTTGTTACCTGCCAGTAATCATCCTCAAACATACTTTTTCAAGTACAACTTATCCCAGATTAGATGCTCTTAACCTGACACAGACAGAGTGATTTATCTTTATGCTAAAACCCCAAATCACTGCCCTGTCAGTGCTCGAAATACCCACGCAAAAAGCATGACGCTCAAGAAAATTACACCTCCGACAATTAAAATCAAACCCAATAACAGCGCCGCCACAAATAGCCAATCGGCTTTTTTGCCTTGTTCAGGGGAACCTAAATGAGCATCCAGCAATTCTATATTTTTGACATTAGCTTTCCAAGCAACATCCAACAAATCTCCGGCTACCGGTACAGTACCAGCAACTGTATCAAATACGATATTAGCTGCCATTTTTACTAAAGTCTCTTGAGGCACTCCCATTTGAGCGGATTTGAAGACAACATATCCTGCAAAAATTGAACTGATTAAATCGCCGCCGCCCGGTATAAGTCCCAATATCGGATCGAGTCCGATGCGGTATTTGGTGCCGGGAATCGGAATTGCATTGTCTAGTACATGGCTGATCCGGCGGAGTCGGCGCAAGGATGCAACATGAGATTGGCTGGGAGTATTTGGGGAGGAATTTTGTATAGGAGAACGTGACATTTAATTGCTCTCGATTGCGATATTACTGCTAGTTTATGATATTTATTGAAGCATATTATAGTTTTGTGTCTATGCCTCAAGCAAGATTTTTAGTAATTTTAGTCGATCGGCTTTGGTTTGTCTTTGAACGAACAGAAACCCGGTTTCTGTTCAAAACCGGGTTTCTTGCTTCTAGCTGGGGGCTTTTAATTTAGCCTGTTATTTGTTGCCTTCTGTGAAGTCGGCGTCAATCACGTCGTCGCCGCCGCCAGTGGGGCCGCCGTCTCCATAGCCACCAGGACCACCAGGGCCGCCAGGGCCATCAGTTGGGCCGCCTGCTTGCTGGTACAGGTTGCTGCTGACAGCGTAGAATGCTTGCTGCAACTCGGTTGTCAGTGTCTTGATGCGATCGTCATCTTCACTCTCGATCGCGGATCGCAAGTCTTTAAGCAACCCTTCAATCTTAGTTTTGTCATCAGCGGGAACTTTATCGCCCAATTCTGCCAACTGCTTCTCGATTTGATAGGCTTGAGAATCAGCTTGGTTTTTGCGATCGATCCTTTCGCGACGTTCCTTGTCAGCAGAAGCATTCGATTCGGCTTCCCTCACCATGCGCTCGACTTCATTGCTGGGTAAAGTAGAAGCACCAGTAATGCTAATCGATTGCTCCTTACCAGTACCTTTATCCTTAGCAGCTACATTCAAAATACCGTTAGCATCGATATCGAAAGTAACTTCAATTTGAGGTACGCCACGGGGGGCAGGTGGAACTCCATCTAAGCGGAAGGTTCCCAAATCCTTGTTATCATTCGCCATTTCTCGTTCGCCTTGCAAAACGTGAATTTCCACGTTTGTTTGGCCGTCTACAGCAGTCGAGAAAGTTTCCGACTTCTTGGTAGGAATAGTGGTGTTGCGGGGAATGATTTTCGTCATCACGCCGCCCAAGGTTTCGACGCCGAGAGACAGCGGGGTAACGTCGAGCAACAAGATGTCTTTGACTTCGCCGGAGAGTACGCCGGCTTGAATTGCTGCACCGACTGCGACCACTTCGTCCGGGTTTACCGTTTGGTTGGGGTCTTTGCCGAGGATTTTTTTGACCAGTTCTTGCACCGCAGGAATGCGTGTAGAACCACCAACTAAGACGACTTCATTAATTGCAGATTTGTCTAATTTGGCGTCCCGGATCGCATTTTCTACGGGGATGCGGGAGCGATCGATCAAATCCGAGCATAGTTCTTCAAACTTGCCCCGCGTCAAAGTCGTGTCCAAGTGTTTTGGCCCGTCTTGAGTCGCGGTAATAAACGGCAGGTTGATTTCTGCTTGGGTAACGCTCGAAAGCTCAATTTTGGCTTTTTCTGCTGCTTCCGTCAGGCGTTGCAGTGCTTGTTTGTCTTTGCGGAGGTCAATGCCTTCGGCTCTTTGGAATTCATTAGCGATGAAATCAACAATTTTTTTATCGAAATCGTCACCGCCGAGGTGAGTGTCTCCAGAAGTTGCTAACACTTCAAACACGCCGTCGCCTACTTCGAGAATAGATACGTCGAAAGTACCGCCACCTAAGTCAAATACGAGGATGGTTTCGTTGCTCTTTTTATCTAACCCGTAAGCTAAAGCTGCTGCTGTAGGTTCGTTAATAATCCGCAGCACTTCTATACCGGCAATTTTTCCCGCGTCTTTGGTAGCTTGGCGCTGGGAGTCGTTGAAGTAAGCGGGAACAGTAATTACCGCTTGGGTGACAGTTTCGCCGAGGTATTTGCTGGCGTCTTCTACCAGTTTGCGGAGAACTTGTGCAGAAATTTCTTCTGGGGCAAATTGCTTGCCGCGGGCGGGACAGTCCAGTTTAAGGCTGTTGCCAACTTTGAGGACTTTGTAGGAAACTTCAGTGGTTTCATGGGCTACTTCATCAACCCGACGCCCGATAAACCGTTTTACTGAGTAAAAGGTGTTTTCGGCGTTCATCACGGCTTGACGCTTGGCGATTTGTCCGACAAGTTGATCGCCATTTTTAGCATATGCTACTACAGAAGGTGTGGTGCGACCCCCTTCGGCGTTGGCTATGACGGTGGGTTTGCCGCCTTCCATAACTGCGACGCAGGAGTTTGTCGTACCTAAGTCAATTCCAACTACTTTTCCCATAGGGGTGTTCCGGCTCCAATCTCTACAAAATTTTGGTGTCTTATCTGTGCGATAGTCTGGTTATTCAGGACTGCGATTTTACCTCGCGGTTTACGGGTAGTGAGTCCTGCTTTAATACAGTCTTCGATAGGGTGCTTATCTCTATACTGCGGGCGGTAGACCTTGCGATGAAGGGGTATTTACCGAACCTGTTGGGGGACGGTTGCATCCGTGAGGCTTGCACCGCTACAGTTGTTGACTGCTTTTCTTTACTCTTCCCAATGTACGGTGTTCGATCGATTCGGGTATTGTGGCAAACCGTATACGTTGTGTTGTATTTGCCGTCTTATGTATATAAATTTTGTTTGGTTGGTAGGGGCGATCGGTTTTTTGGCTTCAAATCAGGTTTAATATCATTTCCGGTTACACTCATACATGATGTTGACTGTTGACGGTTGACTGTTGACGCCGTGAACAGTCAACCGTGAACAGTCAACAGTGAACTCGAATTTACTATTCCGATGCTAACGGATTTGATATAACATCAATTCTGAAAAGGGACACGGCAATGCCCTGTCCCTACCCGTTTACTTCCAGGCTGTGCCTGGGAAGGAATATATTATTGAGGCAGAGCCTCAAGTCCGCCTCCTGGGAATCTCGGAAAATTCAAGAATTTTCCAGCTTTTCATTGCTATTTTTTACCGATCAGCAGAGCTGCAGGAAAGTAGCTGAGAGCTTCACCAATTGCCAACGTACCGTTACTTTCTACCGCCTGATTTGTAATTGCATCTTTCCAAACCGACGGCATTTGCTCGGATAATTTCAAATTAGTATCTTTCCAGACTTGTTTGCCGATCGGCATTTCTTCCGGTTTGACAATTCCCGTCAAAAAGCGGGGAGCAATGACAATAACGGTAGTCTCTCCAAAGCTTCTGGAAAAGGCAACAACATTATCTTTAAACGTGCCAACTGCTTGCAGGGGTAGATAGTCGCCTGATTGAAAAACTTGCAAGTATTTTTTTCTCGCTTCTAACGCTCTTGCCGTCAAAAACAACTTAATTCTCGCGTCTTCTCGCGTCGCAATCAAATCTTCAACCAGTTGCAAAATATCCGTCTGAGCTTGCTCTTTAATTTCCCGCAAAACCTCGATTCTGCGCTCAAAATCAACGGGACGGCGGTTATCTGGATCGACGTGACTTAAATCCCAGAATTCCGTCCCTTGATAAATGTCGGGAACACCCGGAGCCGCGATTTTCAGCAGTGTTTGAGATAAAGAATTGAAAATTCCGTAATTAGCTACTTTTTTCCAGAAAGGTATAAATTTGTTGAGAAACTGATTTTGTTCCGAAGTTTCGAGAACGCTATCGACAAAGGTCATAAAACCAGCTTCGTAGTCGTTATCCGGTCTCAGCCAAGCCGTATAAACTTTGGCTTCACGGACAGCTTTAATGACATAATCTTTCAGGCGATCGACATAATCAGTGTTTTCAATTCCCTCAAAGGGAAAACTGCCTAGCAGAGTTTGGTACAGGAAGTATTCGTCATTAGTATCTGGAACCATTCGATTCACAAAGTTGACTTTCTTAGAAGAGTTTACCTCTCTCCAAGACCTGACTTGCTGTTCCCATTCATCGGGAATTTCTGACAAAACGTTTATTCTGGCTCGCACATCTTCGCCACGTTTGGTATCGTGGGTAGCTGTAGCATTCATTTTGTGCGGCCAAGCTGCTTGCTGCTGTTGGTTGAACTCATGAAAATCTACCAGCGACACGCCGAACTGACTGGGATTTCCTCCCACTTCGTTGAGGGATAAAAGCCGATAGTATACGTATAAAAGGGTGTCTTCAACGCCTTTTGCCATTAATGGGCCTGTCAACTGCTGGAGTTTCATTACAAAGTGCCGACGCTGCTCTTTTTGTTCGGGTGTTAGGGTTTCTTCTTCTTCCAGCAACAGCACCGTTTCGATAAATTTAAGTTCCTTGAGGAGTCGGGGTGCTTGTTCTTTGGCATGGGCGATCGCATATTTTACGTAAGTGCGATCGGACTCTCTCAAACCGTCTTGATTGATGTAAGTTCGGTAGACTGGAAAAATTGTCAAAACAGCCGCCAATGCTTTTTCCAAACCGGGACGAGTAAAGTCATTTCCCTGTCTCGATTGACCGGAAATATTCTTCAAAAGTTGAGCTAGATTGTCTACGTCTCCCGCCAAGTTTTTCTCAACAATCAGCCCTTTTTTATCTAAAAACAACTGTTCGTAGGGAACGGTAAAGCGAGTAAATCTCTGATATATTTCGGTAAATTGCTGCTCGCGATCGCACCGACAGAAAACGCCGTTTACGTAATTCAAAAAGTCGTAGCCGCTAGTTCCCTCAATCGGCCAATATGACGGCAAATCTTCTTCGTGTTCCAGAATTTTTTCAACAGTAATATAAGTGTCTCCGACTTTCTCTCGGAGCCGTTTCAAATATTCTGTGGGGTCGTAAAGTCCATCGATGTGATCGATTCTCAATCCGGTAAACTTTCCCTCATCAACCATGTCGAAGATCAGAGAATGGTTTTTATGAAAAACTTTAATTTCTTCAACTTTTACCGAAATAAGTTCGTTGACCGTAAAAAACCTTCGGTAGTTAATTTCTTCTGCCCCCACTTTCCAGAAAGACAGACGGTAAAACTGCTCGGAAAGCAATTCGTCTAGCAAATTAAAGCTTTCAGGATTTCCCTTTTCTCCGTTAAAAACTTTAATATTTTCATCGATGAATTCCTGTACAAGGGGATTTTGATTGTAGAGTTCCCACAGCAGTCCTTTGACAAAAGCTATCTGATCGTATCTGGTTTTACCTTTAGTTTCTGAAGGTGTATTTTTAATTAAATAAAGAATTCCTAAAAACTTGATAAAATCTGGATGGCGTCTGCCTAATTCTCTAGCTAAATGCCCCAAGTTATGACTGATGAATTTAGCATAAGATTCAATTCTTACTGGCAATTGTAAGCTATAATAATTGATGGTTAGCCCAATTTCGCTGTATTTGAGTTGAATCTCGCCATTTTCCAGACACTCTCCATAAAAATTGCCCAGCAGCGGAGCCAGAACTCGACTCCTGAGATGTTCGTAAGCGTGATTCCATTCAATATCGAAGTAATCAAAATAGTCGGAATCTGGCCCGTGTTCCAATACGTCTAACAGCAACAAATTTTGAGTGTCGTAAGCCATGTGATTCGGAACAATATCTTGCAGCCACCCCATGTTCCGTTTCTTGATTTCGTATGTGAGACCTTCAAAATTTTCTGATGTTCCCAAATCGGGATTGAGCTGATTTGAGTCAACGACATCGTATCCGTGAGAGCTGCCTTTTCTGGCTTTAAATATTGGTGAAGCGTAAAGGTCGGTAATTCCTAAATCTTCCAGATAGCTAAGGATTTGTTTGGCGGCTTCAAAGTTAAAACCTCCATGAAATTGAATCCGATAAGTTGTTGTGGGAATTCTCATCATGTTAATTTTACTCCAGGTTTTGTAGGGTTTTCTCTTTTAATATATGAGGCAGAGCCTCCTCTACTGCATTCCCGGCCCGAGGCTGGGAACGAGAGAGGCTCTGCCTCCCGTTTCTTGTGGGACTAGATTCCGCGACAGAGGCTGAGAACGAGATAGGCTCTGCCTCCTGTTGCTTGTTCCTAGGCTCTGCCTGGGAACGCCTGTATTTGAGGCTCTGCCTCCCGTTTTAATTACTCTAATTCATAGAGTGCAAAACTATGCGGTTTAACGGTCAATTTTTGCTCTGAAGTTATCTTTTCAGGTAAGCTAGAACCTGAACCCATCCATTTTTTATCAGCAGAGTCTAAAATTTTGTTCCACTTGCCTTGGGGGAGTGCAGCCGTAAAAGCTACATCTTGCCTGTTGAAGTTTAGAATGCAGAATATCTGGCTGTCATCTGCCCAGCGACGTAGAAATAAGATTTTTTCCGCTTCTATGCTGGACACTTCTAGACTGTTTTTGTCGAGTTTTTTAAGGGCTGGTATTGTCCGTCGCAGTTGAATCAGATGTTGGTGCCATTCCCAAAGGATTTTGTGTTTGCCTTCAGTTTGTTTTTCCCAGTTTAACTTACACTTATCGAAAGTCTCAGGACTCTGGGGGTCGTGAAACTCGCCTCGGTCTTCAAAGGTTTTAAATTCTTGTTGTTTGTCTTTGCGGATAGCTTCAATTAAGTTTTCGTCCGAGTGGGAAACGAAGTAAAAAAACGGTGCTTCTTCTCCGTATTCTTCTCCCATAAAAAAGAAGGGAATGTAGGGAGAAATTAAAACTGTGCCTGCTGCGAGTTTCAATCCTTCAAAATCAACTATTTTGGAGAGTCTGTCTCCCAAAATGCGGTTGCCGATTTGGTCGTGGGTTTGGGCAAACACCACAAATTTATGACCCGCTTCATCCTTAACAGAATTGCCGTGTTTCCGCTTTCTGTGGGGGGCGTACTGGCCGGAGTAAACAAAGCTTTCTTTGAAGGCTTTTTCTAAGTGTTCGCACTTGCCGAAATCTTGGTAGTATCGGTCGTCTTCTCCGGTGAGCAAGGCGTGCAGTGAGTGGTGGAAATCATCGCACCATTGGGCGTCTAGTCCGAAGCCACCCAGTTCTTTGGGACGTATAGTGCGGACATCATTTAAGTCACTTTCGGCTATTAAGTAAAGTTGCCGTCCTAGTTCTTGGGAAATATCTGCTGTGGCATCGGATAGTTCTTGTAAAAAAGGTCTTGCACCTACTTCAAATATTGCTTGAATTGCATCTAATCTCATGGCATCGATGTGATAGTCTCGAAACCAGTAGAGGGCGTTTTCAATAAAGTAGTTACGCACGCCGTCGCTGTAGGCGTCGTCGAAGTTGAGGGGGTCTCCCCAAATTGAGCCGTATTTTGATGTAAAGTAGGGGCCGAATTGACTGAGGTAGTTGCCTTCGGGGCCGAGGTGGTTGTAGACTACATCGAGAATTACTGAAATGCCGTGTTGGTGGCAGGCGTTGACGAGTGTTTTGAAGCCTTCGGGGCCGCCGTAGGAGTTTTGAACTGCGTAGGGATATACGCCGTCATATCCCCAGTTTCGCTCGCCGGGGAATTGGGCTACTGGCATTATTTCGATGGCGTTAATTCCCAATTCTTTAAGTTGTTTTAGCTGGGGAATTATTGCTTCAAATGTTCCGGCTTGGGTAAATGTGCCGACGTGCAGTTCGTAAATAATCATTTCTGCTAGCGCCACGCCTTGCCAATTTGTGTCAGTCCAAGTAAAAATATTTTGATCTATTACTTGCGACGGAGCGTGTACGCCTTGGGGTTGATATTTTGAGGCTGGGTCTGGTCGCTCGGTTTTTCCTTCGATTTGGTAAGTGTAAAGGGTTCCTGGTTCGATGTCTGTAGCTGTGGTTTGCCAATAACCTTCTGCGGATTGTTGCAGGGGTATCAGGCGTTTTTTTGGGGAAACAATTTGGACTGCGATTTGTTTGAGGGTGGGCGCCCAAACGGTAAATTCACATTGGTTATTGCCGAGGTAATTTGCTCCTATCTTCACTTTGAGCCGTTCTCCTTATAAAATAGGTTGGTAGTTCGATCGCCCGACGCGCTATCAAATGCTTGCCCTTAACGTTCAGCGCCTGTTTAGACGGTAATATTACTTAATATAACAAACAACTAACTTTAGACAGAGGCATCAAAGGCTAAAATTGTATATAGGGCAAAATTAGCGGTTGGTTATGTCTAAATTAGAGCATAAATCGGCACGGGGGCGATCGCCAAATTAGCGGCCTGCAAGCGTTAATATTTCTGGTTGATATCATGTCGAAAATCTACCTAAAGGTAGGTCAAAAATCAGCGCGAGTGTGTTTTTATGGTTATGGCTTTTGGACGGGAAATCTGCTGCAATCTCGACTCGGCGGAATCTCGCGAGTGGTTGGTCACAAACGGGATCGGCGGTTACGCTAGCGGGACGATCGCAAATCTCCTCACCCGCCGCTATCACGGCTTGCTGATAGCCGCCCTCAAACCCCCGCTGGGACGCACTATGATGCTCGCCAAGCTGGACGAGACGGCTGTGTATCACGATCGCGCCTATCCGCTTTATACAAACCGCTGGGTTGACGCGACGATGGAACCCCACGGCTACAACTACATAGAAAGCTTTCACCTCGAAGGCACGACGCCTGTTTGGAGGTTTGCTCTCGCCGACGCTATCCTGGAAAAGCGGATTTGGATGCAGCAAGGTGCTAACACAACATATATTCAATACCGCTTGCACCGCGCCTCACAACCGATCGCCCTCGCTGTCAAAGCCCTAGTAAACTATCGCGACTACCACCACACGACGAGCGTCGGCGACTGGCAGATGAGCCTACAAACCTTGGAACGCGGGGTTTGCGTGACTGCATTTCCCAAGTCTGTACCCCTGTACCTGCTGACGGATGCCGAACCAGAGGCGAAATTTCGAGTTTCTACGCCTTTATACAATTGGCATTACGGATTTGACCTAGCAGCCGAAAAGCGCCGGGGATTGGACTACTGCGAGGATCACTTGCACGCGGCGACTTTTCACATGACGATCGCACCGGGAAGTTCTCTGACATTGATAGCGAGCACCGAGAAAAATACCGAACTCAACGGCGGTAGAGCTTTAGAAGTGAGTCGCACTTATGACCAACAACTGCTGCACAACTGGTCAAAAGTGAGCGAATCTCCCGACTGGATCAATCACTTAGTGCTAGCCGCCGACCAATTTATCGTCAGCCGCCCGCTACCGGAGGAATCCGAAGGCAAAACGATCATCGCCGGATATCCCTGGTTCAGCGACTGGGGCCGCGATACGACGATCGCCCTACCCGGTCTCACAATCTGTACCGGGCGATGGGAAATTGCGCGATCTATTTTGCGGACATTTGCGCGGTATGTCGATCGGGGAATGCTGCCGAACCGCTTCCCGGATGCGGGCGGCGCACCGGAATACAACACCGCAGACGCCACTCTCTGGTACTTTGAGGCAATTCGCGCTTATATCGATGCCACGGGGGACGAGGAACTTTTGAGCGAACTCTGGCCTACTCTATGTGAGATTATTGATTGGCACATACAGGGAACTCGGTATAAGATCCGCCTCGATCCCGATGACGGTTTAATCTACGCGGGCGAAACCGGCGTGCAACTGACTTGGATGGACGCGAAAATCGGCGATTGGGTGGTGACGCCTCGGATTGGTAAGCCGATCGAACTCAGCGCGCTTTGGTACAATGCTATACAAGCTATGGCAAGTTTTGCTCGAAAACTGGGCAAGCCTCACAATGAATACCAGCAATTGGGCGATCGAACGGCCGCCGGATTCCCTCGCTTCTGGAACGCCTCAACCGGTTACTGTTACGACGTTCTCGACGGCCCAGACGGACATGATAGCTGCCTGCGGCCCAACCAAATATTCGCCGTATCCTTGCCCCTAGACTCGATTCCTCCTCACTCGGCCAACTCCTTGTCAGCGGGGATGCGCCAGGAAACGCGCTATACACCGTTACTGACGCCCATCCAGCAGCGCGGCGTGGTGGACGCCTGCGCTCAACAGCTT
Source organism: Microcoleus sp. AT3-D2 (assembly GCF_036705715.1). Taxonomy (NCBI): domain Bacteria; kingdom Bacillati; phylum Cyanobacteriota; class Cyanophyceae; order Oscillatoriales; family Microcoleaceae; genus Microcoleus; species Microcoleus sp. AT3-D2. The sequence continues at coordinate 19,815 of NZ_JAUBVE010000094.1, forward strand.
CTGACTTCTGTCGGCCTCCGCAGCCTCTCGCCGCAGCACCCCCAGTATCGCGGCGCATACGGAGGCGACCAATTCCAGCGCGACAGCGCCTACCACCAGGGCACAGTTTGGGGCTGGCTGATTGGCCCGTTTGTCTTGGCGCACTTGCACGTATACAAAAAACCAGCACAAGCGATCGAATTCCTCGCACCGATGGCACATCATATAAGGGCCGGCGGAGTTGGCAGCCTGGGCGAAATTTTTGAGGGCGACGCCCCCCACTCGCCGCGGGGCTGCACGGCTCAAGCTTGGACTGTGGCTGAGGTGCTGCGGGCTTGGTTGGCAATTAATACTGTGGGTGTTTAAATGGGGAATGTTATCTTTGGTGGAAAAAGAGATTTATGGCATTATTATTAGCGGGCGATATTGGCGGAACTAAGACAATTTTGCGCTTAGTGGAAAGGACTGTTAACGGTGAAATGAACGCTCTTTACGAGTTTCGCTATCCGAGCGGGGAGTTTCCCGATTTAGTACCGATGGTGCAGCAGTTTTTGACGGAAGCTGGTATGAAATTGGATTTTGCGCCATTGCCAGAAAAAGCTTGTTTTGCGATCGCAGGCCCGGTGGTTAACAACACTGCAAAACTGACTAATTTGCCTTGGATACTGGATGCGAAGCGTCTGGAACAGGAATTAGGAATATCACACGTTAGTTTAATTAATGATTTTGTCGCGGTTGGCTACGGCGTGTGGGCTTTGGACGATCGAGATTTGCACACTTTGCAAGTTGGAAAACCCCGCCAACACGATCCAATTGCTGTGATTGGTGCGGGTACGGGTTTGGGAAATTGTTTTGGAATTCCCGAGGCAAATGGCATCAGGGTTTTTTCTTCGGAAGGGGGGCACGGTGACTTTGCTCCTCGCTCGGAGTTGGAGTTTCAATTGCTGAAATATTTGTTAGCAAAACACGACATTCCCAGAATATCGATCGAGCGTGTAGTTTCGGGACAGGGGATTGTTTCAATTTACCAGTTTTTGCGGGACAGAAAGTTTGCTCCTGAATCGCCGGAGATAGGGGAAGTTATCAACAAATGGGAGTCAGAAATGGGTAAAAGCGAGAAGACTGTCGATCCGGGGGCGACAATTGCACAGGCGGCACTCAAAAAGTGCGATCGGCTTTCGGAACAAACAATGCAAATGTTTGTAGAAGCTTACGGTGCAGTGGCAGGAAATCTGGCTGTGACACTGTTACCTTACGGCGGTTTGTACGTAGCTGGCGGCATTGCTGCTAAGATTTTGCCGCTGATTCTAGAAGGGGGTTTTATGCGAGCTTTTACGCACAAAGGCCGGATGGATTCGCTGTTAGAAATGATGCCAGTTCGATTGGTTTTGAATCCCAATGTAGGGTTAATTGGTGCGGCTGTTTGTGCGGCGGGTCTTTAGGAGATTTCAAGTCGAAGCTATCTCATTGATTACTCGGCGGTTGAAAGAGACTGTTGGCGAATTCCTGACGGGGTTGTCACCCCGTCAGCTATGCGGCTTCATATTAAATTGGTATTACCCAACTGACAGGCGATCGCTACAATCACCCAAACCCCATCACCCTAACCCGTCCTATATGTCTACCTGTTGAAAAACGGAGCAAAACGTAATGTGAATTTTTGATCGAGCTTTCGGACGATCGTATACTTGAACAAATCGAATTGGCTTGTATACTCTTTTTGAGTCAATAACAGAGCCAGCTTTCACCGATTCAATTGACAACATTTATAATCATAATATTTTAATTGCACTACCTATGAGATAGGACAAAACTTAACTACTGTTAATATTTATTAAGAATTCAAATTAAAATAAATTAGGAGTTGTGCCGGCAGTTTCAGAAACCCGGTGGGTTTCTATATTTATCGTTATTTATCATTGCCAAACCTCTGATATTGCCCAGAACACCGATTTTTTAGTGGAGCGTCCTGCGGACATTATAATAACTCACAATTTCTTCAGAGTTACTGACTATTTTTTTAGTTGCTAAAAATGTAACAACCCGGATATTTAGCAATTTCAGTGGGAAGGTAAAGTATAGCATCTGTGGTATGTGAGGAGAATCAAGTTTATGAATTCAAATTTGCAACGTCGCGATCGCATTAACTTCCGCAGTCTGGTAACAGCGTTGTGTTTAACCTTAACTCTCGTGAGTTTTGTGAGATTAGATCCGGCGGCGGCTCAAGAACAGCGGATCAGAACGCTGAGTGTTACTGGGCGGGGTGTGGAAGCGATTCCTACAACTCAAACACAAGTGCGGCTGGGGGTTGAGGTGCAGGGGAAAACGGCGGCCGAGGTGCAGCAGGAAGCGGCGAGACGATCGTCCGCTGTGGTAGAGTTGCTGCGATCGCGCCAAGTCGAAAAACTCGAAACTGCCGGCATCAGCCTCAGCCCGACTTACAGCTACGAAAACAATCAGCAACGCTTAACTGGCTATACGGCGACAAATACCGTCAGTTTTCGGATTAATACTGCATCTGCGGGCACTTTGCTCGACGATGCGGTGAATGCCGGAGCCACACGCATCGACGGTGTGAGTTTTGCCGCCGCCGAAAGTGCGATCGAACAAGCTCAAAAACAAGCAATCAAAAAAGCAACTCAAGATGCTCAAGCGCAAGCGGATGCAGTCTTTAGCGCGCTCAACCTGAAGCGGGGAGAGATTCTGGGCATTCAAGTCAACGGCGCTAGCGCGCCGCCTCCCATGTATCGGCAGTTTGCTGCTGATCGCGCTGCTGCTGCTAATGCTACAACACCAGTGGTGGGAGGGGAACAGCAGGTAGAAGCTTCTGTGACTTTGCAAATTGGATATTAAAATTAAATAGTTAGGGGTTGAACTGGCAACATCAGCTTGACCCTAACTATTTCTCGATTTATCAAGCAGCTTTTTCTACAAAAAACTTTAGCCGTTTTAACCACTTCTGCCAGTAGTCGAGAAATTGTTCGCGTCCAACACAAATATTTCATATTTCGGGAGCATGTCACCTTTGTAGATAAATTAAATGGTGAAGAGACCATTCAGGTATGCACAACGATGGGCTAAGACT
>NZ_JAUBVE010000095.1:0-22441 GCF_036705715.1 Microcoleus sp. AT3-D2
TTTGCCCAAAAATAGCTCAAAACCTCTGCCTAGCATTTATGAGTATTTGTACTCATCGCAAAAGTGACACGCTCCCAGGCAAAGTCTGTTTTAGGGCTGATAAATTTCATGATATTTTTCCCGAACTGTTTTATTGATTTATGAAAGATTTTGAGCTAGTGCGATCGCTTCGGGGCTGCGAAAAATGGGTAGCTGCAATAGCCCACTTGAATTTATGAAAATACGGGTGATATAAATTTAACATACAAGTAAAAATAAAGCTAACAAAAAGTAACAAAAATGACTAAAATATTAGTAATTGAAGACGATCACTTAATCCGAGAAACGGTATTAGAACTTCTGCAATCGCGCGGTTTTGAAGCTGTCGGGGCCGAAAATGGAAAAGTTGGTATCCAGTTAGCTGCCCAAATTCCCGATTTAATTTTGTCTGATGTCATGATGCCGGAACTCGACGGTTTTGAAGTATTCGCAGCCGTGCGATCGCACCCTGCAACCGCCAGCATTCCGTTTATTTTTATGACAGCCTCCGAAATGGAAAAAGCCCTGGAACTCAAAGCAGACGGCTATCTCAAAAAACCTTGCAGCCTCGCAGAAATGCTCGCGGCGATCAAAACTCAACTAGAAAAACCGACAGTTGCCAACCCAAAATATCAAAAAGTACAGGACAATTCTGCGCCATCAAATCTTAGCTTGCGCGCCAGGAATCAAAAATCTCCGTTTGAGATTGCCTCGGTTTGCTGGCAATGACGCTCACAGTAACGTTATTGATACAGAAGTTGAGGGAATTTCAAATTGGTTCCAGGCAGGGGTGGCTTAGACTGGGTATGTTGAATTTGGTTAAATATTTATGAACGCACAACCCAAAGGCCGCCTAGTTTGGAACCACTCTACCCACCTTCCCGGTTTGATACCAATTTTAGAGCGCCTCACCCTAAAAATCGGCATTCAAACTGTCACTCCGGGCGTCATCAACAAAGTTAAAGGACACATCCCCCGCATGACATTAAGAGTGTCAGTACCCATCCGCGGGGGATTTAAAATCATCGCCAGACAGGGCAAAACCGTACAAGAAGTCTTTATATTAACCACTCTCAGTCAAGGGGACTTGGAAGAGACGATCGCCCAAACCCTAGCCAAGTGACAATATTTTCTTAGCAAGCAAAGCCCGAGCCCTAACAGAAGTAGTTTCATCGCTTTGGGTGATTTCCTCAAGTCTGGCCGAAACTTCCGCTAACCAATCCGGTTTAACAGTCGCAGCACCCGCCAAAGCTTGCAAACCCCCCGCTGCTGCGTAGCGCACCACCCATTCTGGATCTCGGGACGCTTGCAGTAGCGTTTTCACAGCGCGAAGTTGAGCATCTGCAATTTGTTCTACCGGCATCAATTTCCAGCAAATCGTCCCCAAACCCCTAACCGCCGCCCGCCGCACGCTCAAAGCAAAGTCATTCGCCGCTGCATCGAGCAAAATCTCCAAACCCCTGGGGTCGCCAATTCCCGCCAAAGCCCGAACAGCCCAAGCTCTCGCCCCGTAATTGTAGCCGTCAAGCTGTTCTAGAAGCGGCAGCACCGCAGCTTCTCCGAGCTGAATTAGCCCATCAACGGCGGCAACAGCGGCGCCTGGGTTGTTGTAACCTAGCACTGTAATTAAGGTAGGAATTGCTTGTTTTGAGGGAGTCGCCGCCAGTGCTTTGACTGCGTTTAACAAGCCCTCGGAAGAATCTGCTTGTTCGACAGCCTGAATTAGTTCTAATGCCATTTATTTGTAAGCTTTACCGTGACTATTGTAATTGTAGGTTGGCTCGATCGCGCGATCGAACTTTTTGCAGCGTGGGTGAGGCGCGGCGATTAACTTAAAAAGCTTACCCTGCTCGAAGTAGGACAGTCTTGGTTAAAGAGTCGAATCGGCAAAAAACTCGACTCCATACCCGCGCTAGGAATTCTTGCGCTGTGCATCCTCACCGCCTTCGCGCTTCCTATAAGCCTTAGCCCAAGCATAGCGCTGCGGATCTTTTTTTAGCAGATATTCCACAACTTCCCGACGCTTCCCATTTTTAGCATTTTTGACAACCCGCTTCATTTCCGCATCCTGATCTCTGGGTGAAGCACCGCGTTTAATTGCCTCGTTAAACCAACGCTCACCCTCTAAAAATTGACCCCGCTCAAAACAAATAGCTCCCATCAAAGTGTAAGGATGATGACTCTGAGGCTGATACTCAATAGCTTTTAGCGCACAATTTTGTGCATCATCTAATTTATCAATATCTCGAAAAGCACCGCCCCTAGTTGTTAGCAAAGCTGACTTGAGCTTATTTTCTTTTATTTTGTCGAAGTCCAGATTTTCTGTCAGCTTCAATGCACTTCTCGGTTGCCCTGCCTTGCGCCAATGACTGCTAGCATTAGGCAACTTCCATTTATTTCCAGTATTCTTGTACTCCTGTTCATAAAAAAGTGCTTCGATTTTGTGGTAAGCTGTAAAAATCTTGCCAGATAACAGTCTCTGCCCTTGATATCGGCGTTCTTCCTGCCACCCATAATAGCTATTGCTCGGTTGAGATGCTTCAAGTTTATTCTCCTCAAGCCAAGCAACATCTGTTGGTTCCAGTCGCTCTCCTTTATCCAGTTTTTGCAGAATTGCGTACAATGGACTAGAAGGTGTCTGATCTTTATAGTCCGAGACTTCATACTTAGACTTCAGAGCAGCAAATCTCTTTTTCTCGGCAAAAGTAATTATGTCTTCACGTTTATTCTGTTTGATCCAATCAAAATCAGCCTCACTCAACGGCTCTCCCGATTGGATTTTGGATTTCAGACTAGCAACATAGTTTTCAATAGCAAAAGTAATTACATCATCACGTCCATTCTGTTTGATCCAATCAAAATCAGCCTCACTCAACGGCTCCCCAGATTGAATTTTGGACTTGAGACTAGCAGCAAATTTGTCAAGCGCCAGAGTAATTGTCTCAGTCAGTTTACGCTTTTTCAGAAAGTTAATATCATGCTCACCTAGCTGATTTTCTAAATCAATTTTTTTGAGAACTTTATACAGATGGCTAGAGAGGGATGAATCCTCAGATTTATTAGCTTTATACTTAACTTTCAGCTCAGCAAAGTGTCGTGTCTGTTCAATCTCCAAAACAATGCTAAGCGTTTCGCTAAGTTGATGCTCTTCTAGCCAGTTAAGTTCTGACTCGCTCAACTGTATATCTGCATCCAGGTTTTTCAGGATTTTATAGAGTGGACTAGAGGCAGATAAATCCTGGTGAGCCGTGGCTTGATACTTATTCTTTAGCTGAGCAAATACTGTTTTTTGTAAGGTATCTCGTTTCTCGATAATAGCAAGTGTTTCTAACAGGTTTTCTTCTTTCAACCATTGACAATCTTTAGGGCTAATTGGCTGGTTTTTGTCCAGTCTCTTCAGAATTTTATAGAGATTGCTAGAGGGGAATGAATCCTCATAAGTAGTAGCTTTGTAACTGAATTTCAGTTGAGTAAACTCCTGCATTTGCCGATAGATATCTATCGCTTCATAAAACCGATAGAATTTCATCCATTCCTGCTCTGACCCACTCAGTCCATCTCCTCTGTCTATTTGGCAAAGGAGGTCATACAGACGATGAGAGATAGATGAATACGAGCGACTAACTCGGTATTTTTTCGCTAGTTCAGCCAAGTGTATCTCTTTTTTTATTGGGTAGTCCTGCATAGCAAGGAAAATGTGTTATAATTTTACTCTTTTAACCTACCTTCAATTTTAGCTTATGAACTGTCCCAAGTGCAACTCTGAATACATCTTGAAAAGTTGTCGCACTCGCTAGCGATTAGCAAAATTTTAAATGTCGAGATTGTGTCAGACAATTTGTCATGACTCCCAGACATCAACCGATTTCAGAAGCAACAAAAGAGTTGATTGATCGACTTTTATTAGAAAAGATATCTCTGGCTGGGATTGTGAGGGCGACTGGGGTTTCGGAACGGTGGTTACAATAATGTAGGCTTTCTCTAGGGATCTTCATAATTGACTCCAGCGTGCCACATATACTATAAAGAGGAATTCCCCGATATTTATTTCCTTTATGAGTTGCTTTATATTTGACCAGTAAGAATGCAAATTCTGCATAAAATTTTTGATCTTTCATAACAGCTACTACCCTCAATATTTTTACTCAAAACTCATGAAAATTAATACTTAAAGCCTCATTCCTCATTCCATCAAATCATCAGCCACCAGTTCACCCGGAGAAAAGCGATAAAATAGCAGTTCTCAATTACCTGAAGTACAGATATGCGGTAGGGAAATAGCACTGCTGTGTCCTGAATGTGCTGTGTCCTGAATTTACCGTAGACAATTAAGCATGGCTACAGCAATCCTATTTCAGTTGTGAACTAATTTTTTTTAAAGTAAACTATCCATTAAATCCATAACGCGGATAGCTTCATCTGACAAAGATAGTGATTCTTGTCGATTGAGGTGATGCTCCAAAACTCCTTTCAGCGCAATCAATTTCAGGCTATTTTCTGCTAAAGTCTCAGAAATAGCTTGCGCTCCCGGCAAATAGCCGATCGCCCCCAAGTCCATCAAAGCCGATCGCCTCAACTGCAAATTATCCCCATTCAAAGCACTTACCAACCGCTCTCCGTAAACCCGCTCACCAGTTAGCTGATACATCGCCCGCGCCGCAGCGTACTGCACCCGCTCCACAGAATGTTCTAAAAAAGGTGAAATTAGCGGTATAGCTTCTGTCGCTTGCAGCGTTCCCAAAGCTTCAATTACCGAGTCGTAAGGTTGCACGAGGTGCGATTTTCCTGGTACTCGCACAGCAACAACTAGGCCCCCATCTAATAGGTTCATTAGCGGCTCAATAGAATCGCGATCGCCCAGCATTTCTAGAGCTTGAGCCGCCGCTTCCCGCACGTAATAATCGGCGCATTCCAAACAACGGATCAGAGCTGGCAAGGCTTGTTTGTCGCCCAATTTACCCAGAGCCCGCGCCGCATTTCGTAATAGGGAATAGTCGCCAATTTTTGTTTGTTCTGACTCTTCTTCCAATGCGGCAATTAAAGCTGCAATAGCTGCCGGTTCCTTGACTCGAAATCTGCCAACCCACCAAGCAGCATAATACCGGAGACTGTAATCTTGGGAGTGCAAATTTGCGATCGCCTGTTCAACAGTTAAAGACTCGCTCTCAGCTACACCCGCCGGCGGTGAGTCAGATTCGTAATAATCCATAGTCATTAGTTATTAGTTATTAGTTATTAGTTATTCGGCTATTGAAATCGCTGCTACCCAGACACAACCTGCAAGGGTTAGGGAAACTCGCCGATTCAAATCGCTACTAAACAGACAAAACCCGCCTGGGCGGGTTAAATTAACTTTTAGTCCGCTGGGAGTGGACTTTATTTGTCTAGCAGCGATTTTAATCGCCCCTTCTAGCTTGTGTAGGAGCGATGAAAATCGCCCCTGCAACCCAACTATTGGTGATCACCCGATGATTCATGGGATGATTCTGCACTAGCGCTTAAAGGATGAATGCTGACAATTTTCCCGCCCATGCGAGTAATCCGCTGCATTTCTTGATTCATCCGATTGTAAGGCACGTTGATAAATGTACTCGCGCTCGATCGAATCGAATAATCCACATTATCTGTTTCATCGCTTTGGCGCAAGCCGACAACTTCATACCGAAAGCAGCGACTAGCCGAAGCTGTATTGCCACTTTTTCCAGCTACAATTTGACCCAACATAAGCTTCTTGGTAATTGGTAATTGGTCAGTAGTCCTTAGTCCTTAGTCCTTAGTCCTTAGTCCTTAGTCTCTAGTTCAGAATTTACGCAGAACCTAATTATGTAGGTTTCCGTGCACCTCGCACCTTACGCAGAAACTAATTATCTAATGACTAATGACTGATGACTAACAACTAAATTGGAGTAATGCTGGCGATTTTCGCGCCCATGCGTTGAAATTTCTGCATTTGCGAGGACAACTCCTCAACAGGTACGATGAAAGCCTTGCTGCTGCGGCGCACGCTGGGATAGCCACCCGTGCGAATGCCCGAAACTTCCACGCGCACCAGCCGCCCTTCTTTGCCGTAAGCTGCCGCACCGCCGAAAGTGCTGGCGGGAGTTACGTTTCTGGCAGAAGGCCGATATGCCCAACCTTCGTTACCGCCAGAAGGCCCAACTACAGCCGTAGCGGTGTTAGTGCCGAGTTCGACAGCTAAGCGAGAGCTATTGCCTTCTAGTTGAGATGTATCGCTGTTTGCATAGCCACGATACAACCGGAACATCCGGGTAAAACCGACGGTTTTTTGACCACGCTGGGTGTTAAAGCCGCGGTAGTAAGGGACGGTACTATCGCCGAAGTTTTCTTGATACTCTACTGAATCGATGTAAGAATCAATATCAGCGTCGTAGCCTTTTGTTTGGTACAAATCTAAGTGTTCAACTACTTCAGATTCGTCGTAGGTAGCGCGACCGAGCAAGTGTTTGTAGTTTAGTTCGATCGTCCGAGTTTGGAAGCTGTTGTAGAAAAACTTGGTTTTGTACAGTTCTGACTTAGCTACAGCGCGTACAAATTCTCGTACACTCAAACTGCCGTCTCGCAGCAAAGACTCGGAACTTGTAAGTCGCTCGGATTTCATTAAATAGTCGTTGCCGAGCACCTGACGGTAAACGGCACGAATCACCGTTTCAACGTCGTCTTTGGTGTAGTTCGGGCGCAATTCTACCTTCGGCGCATCGCTCAATGCGGATGTGCCCAGTCTGGACGCTGCTGTTGTAATCGCCACCAGATTTTCTCCTAAATTATTAATGACAAAAGTTTTATGCTTCGTTGCACTTGAAATTTTTAGGACTAAGGATAATATGCCTCAAAGTAGGGTGTGCACTGCACACCTTACCTATACATATAAAATTGAATAATTTTTTAGCCTTAGTCCTAATTTGCTAAAGACGTTTCACAAAAACGTCAATACACAAACTTTAAGCTGTGGTAATACTTACCACTTTGCCGCCACGTTTGTTGATTTGCTGCAAGCGGCTCGAAAGTTGCTCGTAAGGCACGAGATATTCGGTAGTAGTCCGCCGCACTTGGGGCAGAAAATTACCCGCACCTTGCATTGCGGTGACTCGGTAGAGTTGGTCGCGAGAACCGCCGGATGTGCCGCCAAGGGCTTTTCCGGTGGAGGCCGTGTATATCGGCGAAGCCATATTTCTCGCTACTTCCCAAGTCAGCCGGGCTTGGGTTTGGTTTTGCGATCGATCGCTGGAAGCAAAACCCCGGTACAGTTGAAACATCCGGTTAAAACCGACGGTTTTTTGACCTCTTTGAGTCGCGAAACCGCGATAGTAAGGCACTACACTTTCGCCAAAATTTTCTTCATACTCAACGGAGTCAATGTAAGAATTAATTTCAGCTTCGTAGCCTTCTGCATTGTACAAATCAACGTGGAAAGCAATTTCCGACTCGTCGTAAGGAGCGCGGCCCAACAAATGCTTATAATTAAGCTCAATTAACCGCGTTTGCGAGTTCGGATAAAAAAACTTTTTCCGATAGGTTTCGGAATGTGCAATTGACCGCACAAAATCTTTCACTGAAATCTGCCCTTGCAGCAGCAGAGATTCAGCACTGGTAAGTCGTTCGCTCGACATTAAATACTCGTTGCCGAAAACTTGGCTGTAAGCAGCGCGAATTACTGCTTTCGCATCCTCTTGCGTCCAGTGGGGGCGCAGTTCTACCCGTCCCGCTTCTTCAAATGCTTTTATTCCTAACCGTTCTGCTGCACCTAATCCTGCCATCTTCGCTTCTTCCTTTTTTGCTGTAAAAATTGAAAACTGCTTAAAAAAGTATTTGCAAAACTAGGCTTGGATCGCAGATGCCCGGAATTGTAAACAACCGCTAACACTTAAGCTAACAGCAGCTTACAATCCCGGGCATCACGCAAATCTAGCTCAGAGCGTTGATTGCGTAGTCGATGTAGGAATTCGCTTCAGTTGCAGCGTCGCCACTGAGACCGTGGTTGCCTTTGATGTACTTGAGGGCTTCAACGTACCAGCTAGGAGACAATTCAAATGTCCGGTTGATTTCGTCAACACCTGCAATCAGGTACTCGTCCATCGGACCGGTGCCGCCTGCAACTAAGCAGTAGGTTACCATCCGCAGGTAGTAGCCGATGTCGCGAGAACACTTGGCTTTACCGGTTGGGGTAGAAGCGTAGTTCGGGCCTTGCATTTGTTGGGTGTACGGAAATTTGTTGTACACAGCTTGAGCTGCACCGTCGATCAAGCGCTGAGAGTTGGCGGTCAAAGCCTTGGCTGCTTCCAAACCTGCTGCTGCTTGGCGGAAACGGCCGAAGGCAACTTGTAGTTCAGTGCTGCTCAGGAAACGACCTTGAGAATCGGCTGCTGTTACTGCTTCAGTCAAAGGGGTTTTCATTGTTCTGGTTTCTCCCTAATGTTGTGTTGTTTTTGTACAAAAATGATTGTTTGCAAAAATGCGATGCTCGCTTCTTTACAAGAAAGGTTCGCTTGGCTATTTTTAGCCGACTGCACTAGCTGCGCGGTCGAAGTAGCTGCCGATTTCAGACATTAGCGAGCTGCAATCACCACGGGTAACACCGTTGGGGTCGTTAGCGATCGCAATTGCTGCTTCCTTCATTTTTTGCACGCCGGCTGCAACTGAGCCACCGGGAACTCCCAGAGCTTGGTATGTTTCACGCAGACCGTTCAAGCAGCGGTCGTCCAAAACGCTGGCGTCGCCTGCAAATGTTGCATAGGTGACGTAGCGCAAGATGATTTCCATATCGCGCAAGCAAGCTGCCATGCGGCGGTTGGTGTATGCATTGCCACCAGGAGCGATCAGTTGTGGCTGTTCAGCGAACAAGGTGCGAGCTGCATTGGCTACGATGCTGGATGCGTTGCCGGTGATGCGGTTTACTGCGTCAATCCGCTTGTTAGCGTCGGAAACCATGCTGCTGAGAGCATCGAGTTGACCCTGAGCTAGAAATTCGCCCCGAGCGTCAGATTGGGAAACCACTTTTGTAAATGCGTCAAACATGAAAGAACTCTCCTACTTGAGTTAATTGAGTTTGGTTGCGGTATAAAACCGTTAAGTTAAATTTGTTCAGGCTACGAGTGCCTGCAAGGGTTGAAATTTGATGCCAGCTAATCTGCTGGTCCGATCGAGTTTTCCCTTTCCGCTACCTGCACTATTGTTACATCGTAACGGACGTTTAAGAAACCTTAGAATTTTTTACATCTTTTATGAGATGCGACAAACCTTGTCAATCAGTGTTTTTGTTAACTTTGGCCTGTCGTTTCAACCCTCTGATAATCTTTATACAACGCTCGCCCGTCTTTGTTTATTACAAATTATTACAGAAAGTTATCTCTCTAAGAAGGTAAATGTCTGGGTGGACAAGTCCGGGCTAATCTCCTTCCTGCGATAGATGCGGGGTTGCACAAACAAAAGAAGAGTTTGCTTCGCTCGCCCCTGCAGTTGCGGTTGAACCGCCCCGAACCATCTCATGGGCCGATCGCCTTTGTGGGCTTTCTCTCGAAAAGCGGAATTATTAAGAAATATTAAGTAAATTAAACTTTTGGTAAAAGAAGGCTGGGGAATAGGAAAAAAACCAAAAATTCTGCCCAATGTCAGGAGGGCTGCAGAATTCGGTGTGGGCAAAATCCAAAAGATTGTGAACCCCCTCGCCACAGCCTCAGCTTTTGCCGGAAAATCAGCATTTAGCGACAAAACTCAGCCGTTGGAAGTTGAAATAGCGGGCCCGGTATTTCATAACGCGGGGATTCTTGTATCATGAGGAGTCCTTGGACTTGACCCCAAACCAAGCATCTACTGTGTAACCTGCAGCGGTTGCCAAAAAACTTTCTTCATCTATATATGTGTTCTATGTTCGGCTTCCCACAGGCTAGTCCTACGCAAGCGTGTGGCAAGCTGAGCATTGTGGAGGGTGAGAAAACCAACAGAGGCGATCGACACGTGTTACCGCAGCGCCATTTTTCTTTTAACAACGGGAATAGATGAGTTCGGATACGAGCGTTTTATGACGTTTTTTTAAGGTAGGTTTTAACCTGCCGCGCACGCTTGCATCAGAGAACTAAAGTCACTTTTGCTTTCAGCTTTTTTTCTGTGTAATAGCCGAAATAATTGCTAATTTTTAGTAGTAAGGTGGATAAGTGCTATCAGCGGTAGGTCTACAAACGGCGCGATCGAGCCACCAGACGCAGTGAAGTTAAAAGCTTTTTGCTTCCCCGGCATCGAACCGTCCAAAACCAGTCCCAAGTTAAACAGTTTTTTATTCAGAACTCAAAACTTAAAACTCTCTTACTGTAATCAGCCAGATGGATCGGCTGTAGCTGTCCGGCCGCAACCACCTTTATGCCCCATGCTTGATCGTAATTTATGTCTTCAAATTCTCCCTCTTCTTGGCACACCGTAGCAATTGACCAAACTCTCCAGCAGCTAAGCAGCAACAAAGACGCTGGCTTGAGCAGCAAACAGGTGTCAGAACGCTTGCAGCAATACGGCCCCAACGAACTCGAAGAAACAGGAGGCCGCAGTCCGTGGTCGATTTTTGTCGATCAGTTCACCAACATCATGTTGTTGATGCTGATGGGTGTGGCCGTGATTTCGGGTTTTTTGGACATTCGGTCGAATACTTTTCCCAAAGATGCGATCGCCATTTTTGCGATCGTCATACTCAACGGCATTCTCGGCTATTTCCAAGAGCAAAGTGCTGAAAAAGCCCTCGCAGCACTCAAAAACCTCGCTTCTCCCCTAGTCAGAGTCCTGCGGGACGGCAAAACTTCGGAAATAGCAGCCAAGGAACTTGTACCCGGAGACGTGATGCTGTTGGAGGCAGGGGTAAAAATAGCAGCAGACGCACGCTTGATCGAAACATCAAATCTGCAAGTCAGAGAATCTGCTTTGACAGGGGAAGCTCTAGCAGTAACCAAGCAAGCCGATCTAGAACTTCCCGAAGATGCTTCCTTGGGCGATCGACTCAACCTAATTTTTCAGGGCACAGAAGTTGTTCAGGGACGAGCAAAGGCGATCATCACCAACACCGGAATGAAAACTGAACTGGGCAAAATTGCCACCATGCTTCAGTCAGTAGAAACCGAACCGACTCCCCTGCAACAGCGGATGAGCCAGTTGGGAAATGTTCTAGTCTCCGGTGCCCTAACCTTAGTCGCAATTGTCGTCATCGGCGGCATGATTACCTTCCAAAACGGCGGCATCGGGTTCGATACCAGCAGGTTTGAAGAGTTGTTAGAAGTTTCTCTAAGCATGGCTGTGGCTGTGGTTCCCGAAGGACTCGCAGCAGTCGTGACAGTTACTCTGGCACTCGGAACTAGGCGGATGGTGAAGCGAAACGCCCTGATTCGTAAACTGCCGGCCGTAGAAACTTTGGGATCAGTTACTACCATTTGTTCTGACAAAACAGGTACTCTGACTCAAAATAAAATGGTAGTTCAGCTAGTCTCGACGGGCGACTGCACAGTCGCCGTCGCAGGATCTGGCTATGCCCCGATCGGAGATTTTACCGATCGCCTGACATCGGCCAAAATTAATAATTTAGAGGAATATCCAGAACTCGAATCTTTATTAATTGCCTGTGCAGTTTGCAACGACGCAGTATTGCAACAAGAACAGCAAGAATGGCAGATTTTAGGCGACCCGACAGAAGGAGCTCTGCTTTGTGTAGCCGGAAAAGCAGGCATTTATAAGGAAAAACAGTCTCAATTGCTGCCACGGACGGCGGAATTTCCTTTTTCTTCCGAACGCAAACGGATGAGCGTAATTTGCGAAGTGCCGGGCCGATCGGGACATTCGGGATTTCCCGCAGCAGAAGGACAGCAGTCGAATTATTTGATGCTGACCAAAGGTTCTCCAGAGTTGACTTTGGAGCGCTGCAAAGGCATTATAGTCGGCGATCGAGTACAAGCTTTAACCCAGGAAATGCGCGATCGCATCCTCGCCGAAAACAACAACATGGCAAGCGACGGTTTGCGAGTCCTCGGGTTTGCGTACAAACTCTGGGAAAACCTGCCGCCCGAAGGTTCTGAGGAAACCAGCGAACAAGACATGATTTGGCTGGGACTCGTCAGTATGCTGGACGCCCCGCGGCCGGAAGTGCGGGAAGCAGTGATGAAGTGCCGCAATGCAGGCATTCGGGTGGTGATGATTACAGGAGACCACCAATTGACTGCAAAAGCGATCGCCTACGATTTAGGTATTGCAACAGAGGGCGATCGAGTTCTCACCGGTCAAGAATTAGAAAAGCTCAGCCAAGAAGAACTCAAACAGCAAGTCGAACAGGTTAGCGTTTACGCCCGCGTTTCCCCAGAACACAAATTGCGGATTGTCCAAGCTTTGCAAAGTTGGGGCAAATTTGTCGCGATGACCGGCGACGGAGTTAACGACGCCCCCGCCTTGAAACAAGCCGATATCGGCATCGCCATGGGGATTACCGGCACCGATGTCAGCAAAGAAGCTAGCGATATGGTGCTCCTCGACGACAACTTCGCAACTATTGTCGCCGCCGCTGAAGAAGGGCGAGTGGTTTATAGCAATATTCGCCGCTTTATTAAGTACATTTTGGGCAGCAACATTGGCGAAGTTTTGACAATTGCGGCCGCACCTTTAATCGGTTTGGGAGGAGTGCCGCTGACGCCGCTCCAAATTTTGTGGATGAACTTAGTAACAGATGGCGTTCCCGCTTTGGCCTTGGCCGTGGAACCGGGGGAACCGAACGTGATGAAAAAGCCTCCTTTCAGTCCGCGAGAAAATATTTTTGCGCGGGGTTTGGGTTCTTACATAATTCGCATCGGGATTATTTTTGCAATTTTGACGATCGCGATGATGTCCTGGGCTTACGGATATACTCACTCTCCCGGACACGGCAATCCAGATGCTTGGAAAACAATGGTATTTACGACTCTTTGTTTGGCACAAATGGGTCACGCGATCGCAATTCGGTCTAACACTCAGCTAACTATCGAGTTAAATCCCTTGACTAATATTTTTGTTTGGGGAGCTGTGATTGTTACTACTGCTTTGCAATTAATGCTGATTTACGTTCCGCCACTGAGAGCATTTTTCGGCACTCACTATTTGTCGCCTTTTGAATTGCTAGTTTGCTTCGGTTTCAGCGCTCTGATGTTTGTCTGGATTGAAATGGAAAAACTGTTTGTACGCTTGTACAAATCTCGAAAATAGTGTTAACGACTGAGGGATAGTTAGCGAGGTTTCACTATTAGCTAAAGCGATCGCGGCGCTATTGTTAAACAACATCTGCCAGGGTTAAAACCCCTGGCTCACAGCCAAAGTCCTCGCTATGAAGACTCAATAGATCGTTTGACAATTAAATATTTATTACTTCGTTATAATGTCATTGCGAGCGCCACGGTCGGCGAAAATCGTAATCGCAAAGGCTCGTGGTTGCAAACCTGTAAGGTGCAGTTGTGCACCCTACGATGGCTGTATTACCAATTACCGATTACCAATTACTAATATTATGTATTTGAAAACGCTGCACCTACGGCAGTTTCGGAACTACTTCGATCAAAAGGTAGCTTTTGACGCTCCCAAAACAATTTTAGTAGGAAATAACGCTCAAGGAAAATCTAACTTGTTAGAAGCGGTAGAGTTGCTTTCTACATTAAAAAGCCACCGGGTAGGGCGCGATCGCGATTTAATACTCGACTCAAAGCCGATCGGGCAAATTGATGCTACACTCGAACGTCAAACCGGAGCGATCGACTTAGCTTTAACTCTTCGCTCTGGTGCGCGTCGGACACTAAAGCTCAACGGTGAACCGCTGCGCCGCCATTTAGACTTTTTGAGCGTCTTAAATGTAGTGCAATTTTCTTGTTTGGATTTGGACTTAGTGCGCGGCGGGCCCGAAGGAAGGCGCAATTGGATCGATCGCCTAGTCATCCAGTTAGAACCGATTTACGCTCACATTTTGCAGCAGTACAACCAAATTTTGCGCCAGAGAAATGCTCTGTTGAAACGTTCTAAAGAAATCAGGAAAGCGGAATTTTCCGAAGGTTTTGACAAGATGCGATTTATTGCACCCGAAAGTCCCGAACCGGAAAATACACAAGACTTACCAATGCCCAATTCCCAATGCCCAATTCCCAGTTCAGAATTAGCTTTGTGGGACGCGCAGTTGGCGACAGCGGGCGCTCGCGTCATCCGCAGGCGCGATCGAATTTTGGAGCGTTTGATGCCTTTAGCTCGAAATTGGCACCGTTCAATTAGCGGTTCAGCAGAAGTTTTAGATGTGAAATACGATGCTAATATTGAAGTAGGGGCGGAATTAATCGCTAAAGACAATCTCGAAGGAGTGCGACAAGCATTTTTAGAGAAAATTCAAAAAAGGGCGATCGCAGAACAGTTTCAAGGAACCACTTTAGTCGGCCCCCACCGCGACGACATTACATTTACCATTAACAATACCCCAGCTCGTCAATACGCATCCCAAGGTCAGCAGCGAACTCTGGTATTAGCATTAAAATTAGCCGAATTGCAGCTTATTGAAGAAGTCGTCGGCGAAGCGCCTTTACTGTTGCTCGACGACGTACTTGCAGAACTCGATCTGAGCCGCCAAAATCAACTTTTAGAAACAATTCAAGAAAGATTTCAAACTCTGATTACTACAACTCACCTAGGCGCTTTTGATGCTCAGTGGCTGCGACAAACCCAAATTCTCTCCGTCGTTGCTGGACAAATCAATCGATTTTAGATTTTAGATTTTAGATTTTAGATTGACAAATTTTCTGTTTCATGGTATTGATGCCAAAAAAATGTAGAAAGTGGCATTATTAGCTCAATTCGAGATAGGATAAAGGTTAATTTTCATTGCAGCTTTCGCTTCCATTTTTCTAACCCTTATGAAGCATTACATTTCCCGTCTGTTAGCCCTGGTATTAGTTGTTGTCATCGGCGTAGCGGGCTGTACCAATGTTCCCGCCACTCTGAGTGGAGATTATGGCCAAGACACATTAGCATTAGTGAAGAGCTTGAGAACAGCGCTCACTTTGCCAGAGGGCACGCCGGAAAAAGCAGCCGCTCAAGCCGAGGCTCGCACAAGTATCAACGATTTTTTTGCTGCCTACCGCCGCGATCCCGCTCTTACCAAGCTGGCCTCTTTCACGACAATGCGGACGGCATTAAACTCTTTGGCCGGACATTACAGTTCCTATCCAAACCGTCCCGTTCCTGAAAAATTGAAAAAGCGTCTGGAGTCAGAATTTCAGCAGGTAGAAGCTGCTCTCAACAGAGGCTCTTAATCTCTAAATTTAGGATAAAGGATAAATTTTAATAATTCATCTTTCATCCTTGATATTTGAGTGTGAACAATTTTTAGTAGAAATATCAACTGCTTTTAGCGCCCACTGTACCCAGGCGCTTTTTTCAGCAGCATTTAGTGGAAAAATACTTAAAAATTGAACTGGATATGAGCTAAAATCCGGGCTTTTTACCCCCTTTATTTTTGAGTCCGCGAAGGCGCGTGCCTGCGCGCCAACACTTAGGGGGACGAAAGTTTGTATGTATAGCAGCGGTTTCAACCGCCGAGTCTTATCTTGCCCGATCGCCCTTATGAGATTTAAATAGTCGCCAGAGAGAATTTGCATTGTGCGATCGACTTGTGCCATAACTAAGTCAACCGAAAAAAGTAGAAAATTTGTAGCTGCTTGTTGAGCGCGATCGCAAAAATGCGATCGTCACCCAATTTAAACCAGAAAACCCCATCCAATTCTCCCATGAAAATTGCACCAACTCGCATCGCGAATTTTCAACACCAGCGACGCTTTTTAAGTGCGGTAACTGCTGTTTTAACCAGTAGCTTCATCAGCCAGCTTGTTTGGCCGTTTATCGGAAATCAACCAGCTTTTGCCCAAACATCAGCCTACTGCCAATTATCCCCAGAACAGGTCAATCAAAAAGAAGACTTGCGCCGCGCCGCGCTGTCAGGAAAACGGGAATCTCAGCAAGCATATTTTGCTGTTTTGAACAAACACGCGCGGGAAATAGCAGAATGCCGCCAAAAAACTTGGCCCGAAACCCAAGCAGTTTGGCTGCGTTTGTATCCCTGCGATGTCAGACCCGGAGAACTCGATCGAGTATTAGACAAAGTTGTGAATAAAGGCTACAACCAAGTCTATGTCGAAGTGTTTTACGATGGTCAAGTGTTGCTACCAGTTGCAGACAATCCTACGGCTTGGCCTTCTGTTTTGAGAAATCGCGGTTACGAGAAATACGATTTGTTAGAAAAGGCGATCGCCAAAGGCAAACAGCGAGGTTTAAAAGTATACGCCTGGTTATTTACCATGAACTTTGGCTATAGCTATTCTCAGCGTCCAGACAGACAGCAAACCCTCGCTATCAACGGTAAAAATCAGACAAGTTTAACAGTAAGCGAATACGCAGCAATTAACCAGGACTTCGGAGAAGTTCCGGGGAATCAAGCCTTTATCGATCCGTACAACCCACAAGCACGGCAAGACTATACTTTGTTAGTAAATCAAATAGTCAAGCGCAAGCCACAAGGAATGTTATTCGACTACATTCGCTATCTACGGGGCATCGGGCCCGCTTCAGTTGCTACCAAAGTTCAAGACTTGTGGATTTACGGCCCAGCATCGCAGCAAGTTCTTTTACAGCGGGCTAACAATCAGCAAGGGCGAGATTTAATTCAGCGGTATTTGACTAGGGGATTTATCAATACTACTGACGTTCAAGCAGTAGTCAAACAGTATCCAACTGAGCGAGAACCTCTTTGGCAAGGGCGAATTCCGCAGGCGATGTCAGTAGCAACTCCACCTTCTAGAAGAGAGAATGCCGCATCAAGATCAGCCTCAACAACTCCCGCCACTAACAAGCCAAACCCTGCAAATCCTACATCAAGACCGACACCGCGGCTTCCCGATACCGGCACTCTGCAAAAAGACCTCTGGAAACTGAGCGTTGCTCACGCAGTCCAAGGGATTTTAGATTTTTTGGGAATAGCAATTCAACCTGCTCAAAGGATGGGAATTCCTGTAGGAGCAGTGTTTTTTCCGACTGCAAATAAAGCGATAAATCAAGGGGGATATGATTCGAGATTGCAGCCTTGGGACACCTTTCCGGCTACTATAGAATTCCACGCCATGTCTTACGGAAATTGCGGGGATGTAAGCTGCATTGTGCCACAGGTGCAGCGGACAGTGAGTTTAGCGCCTCCGGGAGCAAAAATTATTCCTGCCATTGCTGGAGATTGGGGAAAACCTCTCAAAAATCGGCCGTCTTTGGAAATTCAAATGCAGGCAATTCGCTCGGCGACGCCGCAAATTAATGCGGTGAGTCATTTTGCTTTTGGGTGGCAAGAACCAGAGGATGAAAGGGCACGGCAAACTTGCCGATTGTAGATATATTCCTGGACTAAAAGGGCGTCATCATCTTGTTTTATGGTCGCCGCAAGAGCATGAAAGGGTAGATTTTTGAGCAATAAACCGGGTTTTTATATGGGAATCAGTGGCGAATCACGAGTGATTTGCCTAAGAACCCACATTCTGCAGTTCTGGCTTTGATGACTAAGGATTTTCTTACATTCACTGTAGGAAAAATATTTGTGCCTACCTTTTATAACTTTAGTATCATTATTTTGCGATTTTGGCGAGATATAAGAAATTTGAATTCACAGATATTTCCTAATATATTACTTCGGCAATATCTGAAACTCATTTTCCCTAAATTAGACATCACAATTCCGCAACAGTCCGGACAGATTTTCGGTCGGTCAAGCTTTGAGAGAGCCGTATTCTAGAAGCTTTTGGTAGTTTGGATTTAATTTAATCAAAGTCGGTCCAAATCAAACATGGCGATAAATAGTTCTAGTAAATGCTCATTTAAAGCTTTTGGTTTGAACGACGCTATAGAAAATGAAATAACCTCTGGTGTCGGTTGAGCTGTGACGGTAGCCTCTTGTCTCAAGGTGACTTTGGCTAAATTTAGGGCTGTCAAACTACCATTGACCTGGGCATCCAGGGCATCCAGATTGCGAGATTGGCTATCGACCATTCCGGTATATTGTCTGGCATCACGAAAGATAAACTCAATCTCAAATCGAGCGCGATAATAAGCCAAGATATCGCTGGCGCTCAGATTAACATCGGTGGAAAACAACAGAATATACCGCTCTTTCCCCTCGACGAGTCGCACGCTTGCAAACTACACGAATCCGGCGGTCAAGAGAAACCGACCAGACCACGGCAGTCTACAGCTCTGTCCCATCGTCTAAGGTCTCAGTTAACGTGAAATATTTTAATTGTCGCTCCAATGGGGCAACCTTGCCGTCATAGGTTTTCTGACGACCAGGACCAGACCAACGTGGCCCTTGATACAGATATTTTAAATTCGCGTCTTGTCGCAGTTTTCCAATGGCATTCCACCCCAGGTTCACGACCCCATCCACCCATTTCCGTTTGCTGTAGAAGCTATCAGCAACCACATATTCAACTCGTTTGGGTAGATAGGTCTGACAATAGGCTAGATGGCCTAAATAGAAATCGACTCGATTCCCACAGACTTGATGCTCTATTTCGGCTGCTAAAGCTCGGTCGGACCGGCTTCCGTCTGCTGAGCCGATAACGCATAGGCTGTATTCTGCTCTACATCGACCACTGCCACCACCGACCACTCCAATCCCGTCTCGACTTGACCACTCTTGCCGTTGTAGAACTGATCCTGATTGGGTGTATGACGACCACTTTTTTCATGAAACGTTGCATCCACCACTAGGATTTGAACTCCTTCCCGAGAACCGTGGGTTTGAATCAAATGACTATTCACCGATTCAAACCCAATTCCTCTGTTTAGATTTCGACGAAACGTTCGCTCTGACAGGGGACTATAGCGGCTTAAATTGGTGTAGTTGGCTTGACCACAGACGACGAATAGGCTCGTCAAGAATGCGAGGAGAAAGGTTCGTTGCGGTTTGTGAAATGACCCACTGTGGTCAGTGCGTCCGTTAGAATATTCTGTAGGCTATCCATGGCGCAGTCCTTTTTTGAATCTGACTGTACTTTAAGCCCTGGATAGCTTTCCTCGCTACTACCCTCGTAAAAAACTGTCCGGACTGTTTAAATTTAGGACTTTTATGGCTTCTTGATGCTCATTCATGGTTTTTTCCTCTTTGCTCCTAATTCGTTCATTGTAAGTCAAAAAAGCCTGAAGTGATTGCCCAGTAATCACTTCAGGCTTGAATTTTTCAAATTTATAACCATAAATTGTATTTAAAGACCTGCGGAATGTGGGTTAAAACTATTCGGGGCTACGGTTACAGGTTCGAGCCGCCCGTTAGCGAAGCCCTCGAAGAGGATCGCACTACAATGGCAATTTACGAAGCTCATAGGCATTAACCACCTTATTTGGTGAAAAACCTATTTTCCCACCTGCCGTGGCGCAGCCAGATGCCTCCTAGGGAACGGACGCGATCGGGTAACATGAAGTAAGCCCAAGCCGTGCCTAAAGGTTTGAGGTGTCGATCGAAGATTTCGATTTCCTGCCGCTGATATTCGTTTTGTGTCGGTTCCCGCAGCGGATGATAGTCTTCCAATCGGTCTAAATCGTCCAAAATAGCCGAGTTTGCGAAACAGAGGAGAAAACCGCAGACTGTGCCATCTCCGGCCATCATCGCAGGATAGCCGATCGGCAGCGCAAAAAGTTGACCGCGGGTGATCGCGGGGCAAGCATCCACAACTTTTCCTTCGCAGTAGCGGAGGTAGTTGCACTCCCCCGGTTTGAGAGTGCCGTAGACAAAGACTTTCATCGGGTAGGGCCTAACCGCTAGTTTTTGCTAACATAGATGGCTAAGCTAATAGTTTAAGTCTCGCGGGCGATCGCGACAGCAATCTTGATAAATTTCGTTGTTTACCCTTTCTTATAATTCATGACTCTAGCAGTTAGTTTTATTGCTTTTGGACTTCGGCCTTTGTACTTGAGCTCTTTTTTGCCGTCCCTGCCCCTTGACAGCTTGTTTTCTACTCAAGGGATTATGGTGATGCTGCTGGCAGCCTATGCGGGGGCGATGTGGATGTTTCTCACCAGCGCTCCGAAGGTACACACGGTGATGGTATCGGATCTCGGGCAAGCGAGGGAGTTCTATGAAGGTATGCTAAACCTGCCCGTAGCAGAAGTGCCTCTGCACTACTACTACAATTACGAGCAAACTTTGGGCACAACTGGTATCGATCCGCTGTATTTGTCGCCGAATGTCGGGAGGGCAACGAGCTCTCAAACGCTGGGGAGTCCCGAGGGTTTGTGGTATCAGTTGATGAAAAATACCCAACTGCACATTATTAGCGGGGCCGGTGTAGGGGAAAAAAATCGCCCGCGTCACGTTTGTTTCGATCGCGATTGTTTAGATCAGCTATTGATGAGGGTACAAACTCGCGGCATTAGTTATAAAATTCGCCGGGAAAAGCCGCTGAATTTTTTGGTCAAGGATTACGACGGCCGCGTCATTGAAATGGCTGAGGTTAGTAATTAGATAAGACTCGGCGGTTGAAACCGATCGTACACAAAATTTAGTCTCCGCAGAGAGGGACAAAAGAATCAAAGGGGTATTAAAGCCGAATTTGATATTACATCCCAACTTAGAAACCCGGTTGATCTAAAAAACCGGGTTTCTTGTTTCTTAATTAATCTTAGATTCAACGCTAGATTTTTCCGAAACCGCCGCTGCTTTAATCTCTGAAATCGCTTTCCGGCTGAAAAGTTGGAAATAAAGAGAAACAAAGAATTCTTTAACTGGAAAAATTATAAAAGTCAAAGGATTAATTGTCACGATGATATTGCGGGCATCGGCTTTAGCTTGTTTGACAACTTGCTGCGCTACCCAATCAGGAGACATAATGCCGATCGGGTTTAAGTTGCTTTTAAATGGCCCTAAAATCAGTTTGCGAACGATGCAGGGTGCGTCCAGCCGGCGCAGGGTGACTAAATCTCCCAGGGCGCGCTTACTGAGTTCGTACAGGGGACTGACAGCGGGAATTACTTCTGCTTCTGAAGTGTTGATCCAGACTTCTTTGCAAGCGATGTTTTCGTTAGTGCGGACTGTTAAGAAAAAAAGTTCCATCAGCCGCCACGCGGAAAAAGTGTTAATTTCGTATGAGTTGGCGATCGCCTCTCCTGTTCTTTCTCCGTGTACATTAATCCCGTGATTGATGACGAGAATATCGATTTTTTCTAACAATAGGGCTAAGTCTGCCTCTTGGCCAGCTTGCCAAGTTACGGTTTTTATAGGTAAACTTTCGCCGTCTAGATTCAAAGTAATTTCCTCATCTCCAGAGGTGAGGCCGATCGCTTTTGCACCAGCTTTGTGCAGGTGTTTGAGAAGCGAACGACCTAAAGTTCCCGATGCACCGGTGACGGCTACAGTTTTGCCTTTGAGAGAAAGTGCTGTACCCATAAGTTTGTCTATTAAGGTGAAAGTACCGCAATAGTAAGCATTTTGATTGTCGAAATGATGCCGCCAGTGATAAGGTTTATTAACTAACCACTTGCCAGGGGGAGTAAGGAAATCTCCCGGTTGGTGGGTGATGTCGGTTAATTCGTCTGCGCCTTTGATGCCGCACCCGCGGGCGATCGCGCTCAACAAAAAGCCTAAAGTATAAATACAACCCGCTGCTGCGCCCCAGTGATATTCCGGTAGCCCAAAATAAGCTACAACCCACAGCAACAAGCCCAAAACCATCATCGCCGCAGCTTCGGGCACGTCGTGACGCCAGTGTGCTTGCTTGTAAATTGTCTCGCTGACGGCTGTCAAATTCGGGCGGAAAACGCGGTGATGCCAAGTGTGCAGCTTTTGCAGGGGTGCCCAATAATGGGACACGACGTGATAAAAGTCTCGTATTATTTCTGCCCAGCAGACAGAAGCTATTGCCACAGCGCCGACTATCGAGTAATTTACCATGCTCGCACCAGTTTGAAATTTGAGATATTAGATATTGTCTGCTTTGAAAGATAACTTAAAATGGCTTTTATTGCTAGTCTGGAAGTTGACTCAGGCGTTTTAAAATCTGCAAAACCCGGTACAATTCATTGCCGGGATTGGAAATAACAAATTCAGCAGAGCGGGCATACAGGGGAGTTTCCCCTCTAACTAACTTGACAAAACTAAAGTTAGCACCTGTAGAAATCATTCCAAAAGTAGGAGTTTCAGGATTGGGATCTGCCAGCATATATGTCAGGAGTTGGGCGAGTGCTTCATCAGTTGAAAACGAAAGTTGTTTGGATTCAATTACTGTCAGGGTAAACGCATCGGCTCTCCTGAACTTATGGTTATAAGTTTCTCTAATTTAAAAAGCAAGCTAATACGCGATTCCTAAAATTATTAAAATTAGAAAAACCATACCCTTGCCGCATTATCAACTTAATC